>JBBQBY010000016.1:0-30518 GCA_038318235.1 Caldilineales bacterium | reverse complement strand
GTTTTGATATATTCACCGTAGGTCAGCGCTTCTAGCGTGACAAGCCGCGTTAGACTGACCGGCTAGGGTTATCCTTGTTCGTCACGCTGGAAGCGCTGACCTACCGCTTACATTAGCATAATTTCAATTACACTGTACTAGTACACCGTTGGCGAAGTTATGCGGGTTTAGCCGTAGGTCAGCGCTTCCAGCGTGACAAGCCGCGCAAAACCTGATCACTACGCGAGGAAAAGACGTTTCGATGAACCTTGTCACGCCAGAGGCGCTGACCTACGAATCTCCATCAAAACTTCGCCAACGCTGTACTAGTAGAGGGGCTATTTTATTTTCAATAGTAGGGGCGAGACATGGCCAACAGATCAGGGGCTGACTAAGTGAAGGCCGGCCATGCCTCGCCCCTACCCTCATCTATGATCAATCCATCCCACCCAATCAAAAAGACGGCGCAATTGCGCCGTCTTTTGTTCCTATTCAATTGTCGCATAGTTTAACCTAGAACGCCTGCTTAACTATGACCGGGCGTCGTGGGGCAAACCACTTACGGCGCTGTTCGCCAAGGCGCTGGAACCAAGCGGCCAGGGGCAACCATGGTTCCTGCGGGAATTCCTGAGCCAGTCGGCGTTGTTCGGCTTCGGCCAGTCGTTCTTCGTATTGCAGAAAGGCCAGCGTTTCGTGTTGTAGATAGTTCATGCTGCTATCCTCATTTTTTTAGAAAAGGTTATATGCGTGAAAACTTGATCGTTGCTCTTCCCGGTGGTTGTTCTTCCCGGTGGTTGTTCTTCTTAGTGGGAGAGCAACGTGCGAATATGCGCCTGCATCGCCGTAACTAACACCTGATATAAGGTTGGCGCCGCGTGCATCGGTTCTGGCCTGGTCGCCGACAATTGGGGTGGGTTGTTTGTTCCATCCTGCACCCGCAACAGCCGCCACATTTCTGCTCTGCGCACAAAACCGTTATAGCGCTCATTCTGGAGCGTCGTTAAAGTATGAACATCCATCATCGTTTTAGCCTCCTTTTCTAACAATCTACTTGGTTTTAGTTTACCAGGGCCGCGTCATTGCGTGTCTATCCGCGCGTCTATTGAAACATCTGTTCTAGATCGCTTTTAAACAAATAATTCCAAAATTAAAGACTCTTTGCGCAACGGTGACACCAAGACCACATCGGCTCCCTGATCCAGGTTGACGCATTCACCGGTGAGGACGACAAAGTCGCGACCGTTCTGGGAAATATAGGCGATCCCTTGCTGCGTCCGCGCTTGCCGATAGGATGACGGTACGCGGTAGAGTTCATTCGCATAGAGAAAAATTCGCTGGGCAAGTTGCGCCCCTTGGGGTTGGCTGCCGTGTTGCGTATCGCTTGAAGTGACAAGTGCTAGCTGCATATCCATAGAAACCTTCCTTTTTGACCCCCTATTTGGGGATCACTTGCGATCTGAGCTACAATTTAACAACGGTCCTATCGAACAATTACAGTTTACTGCTCGTGCGTCACTCAGTGTCTACCGCAGTGTCCATCACAGTGTTATTCGCCATTTTTTTTGTGATCTCTTATGCTAGAAATTCGTCTTCTCGGTCAGTTCACGGTGCAAGTGGATGGTGCCGCCGTCGAAATGACCGCACGGCCAGCCCAGGCGCTCTTAGCCTATCTACTGCTCAACCCAGTGGCGCATCGTCGCGAACGGCTCGCCGGTCTGCTCTGGCCAGATTCCAGCGAAGCCAACGCGCGGCGCAATTTGCGCCAGGCGCTGTGGCAGATTCGGCGCGCGCTGGGCGACCAAGCCAAAACGCTGATGCTCATCGATGAGATTACGCTGGCCTTCAACCGGGGGAGCGACTATGGGTTGGATGTCGAGCGCATCGCCCAGCCGTTAGAAGACGCGACCACCGCTGATGATCTGATGCAAATTGTGGCGGTCTATGCTGGGGAACTGCTGCCTGGTTTTTATGACGAATGGGTGCTGCTCGAACGCGAGCAGTTACAGGCGCAATTTGAACGGAAACTAAATTTGCTGCTAGAGCGCTTGGTAGAAGCCAGACGCTGGACTGAGGTGCTGCACTGGGGCGAACACTGGATTGCGCTCGGCTATACGCCAGAGCCGGCCTATCGCGCCCTGATGTTGGCGCACGCCGGTCTGGGCGACCGATCAAGTGTGGCCGATGTCTATCGTCGCTGTGTCGAAGCGCTTGAGCGCGACTTGAGCGTCGAACCTTCGGCGCAGACCCGCGCACTCTACGAACGGTTGCGCACCGGCGAAGAAATTCTACCAACGACGCCGGTCCGTCCGCCCGTAGACAATCCAACGCATAACCTGCCTGTTCATTTGACCAGCTTTATTGGCCGTGAAAAGGAGATCGCTGAAATCCGGCGGCTACTGACAGGGGCGAGCAATGAACGCGCTGGCGAACGGGTGCGCTTGCTCACCCTGACAGGGCCGGGCGGCACCGGCAAGACCCGGTTGGCGCTCCAGGCGGCGACGCATCTGCTCGACGCTTTTCCCGACGGCATCTGGCTGGTGGAATTGGCCCTGCTCACTGACCCTGTGCTCGTGCCGCAAACGGTTGCCGCCCTGCTTGGGGTGCGCGAAGAGCCAAACTATCCGCTCACCCGCGCCTTGACTGCCTATTTGCGCGCCAAAACCTTGCTGCTGATCTTTGATAATTGTGAGCACATTGTTGAGACCTGTGCGCAATTTAGCGAGACGCTGCTGCATGCCTGTGCCAATCTACGCATTATGGTCACCAGTCGCGAAACGCTGGGGGTGATGGGCGAGCGGGTCTTGCGCGTGCCCTCGTTGCAATTGCCCGATGTACGGCAACTGCTACCTTTGCACGATCTGGCTCAGTGCGAGGCGATTCGCCTGTTTGTCGACCGGGCGGCAACCGTCAAGCCCACGTTCAGCTTAAATGAGGCCAATGCCGTTGCCGTGACCCAGATCTGTCAGCAATTAGACGGCGTCCCGCTCGCAATTGAACTGGCCGCCGCCCGTGTGCGCGCCATGACACCCGAACAAATTGCGGCGCGCTTGGATGATCGTTTCCGGCTGCTCACCGGCGGCAGTCGCACCGCGTTACCGCGTCAGCAAACTTTGCGCGCCATGATCGATTGGAGTTGGGATCTGCTCAGTCAACCCGAATGCATCCTGTTGCGCCGGTTGGCCGTCTTTCTGGGCGGCTGGACGTTGGAAGCCGCCGAGGCGGTCTGTGCCGACGAGCAAGTGCGGGATGCGGCGTGTGGCATGCGGAATGAAAAGCAGTCAACCGCGTTCGATGCCGCCGTTGAATCCTCCGTACTCCGCATGCCGCATGCCACACTCCGCACGGAAGAAGTGTTAGAACTACTCACCCATCTTGTCGAAAAGTCACTGGTGGTGGTGGAAGAACAGGCAGGGGCGTCGCGCTACTATCTGCTGGAGACGATCCGCCAGTATGTGCGCGAGAAGCTGCTCGAAGCCGGTGAATCTGAAACTGTGCGCACGCAACATTTATGTTTCTTTCTCCAACTGGCGGAAGAGGCCGAACCAAAACTGCGCACTGCTGAGCAACTAGTCTGGCTACCACGGCTTGACCTTGAACACGACAATTTGCGCGCCGCGTTGAAGTGGGCAAGCGGCAGCGATCCACTGGCAGCCGGGTTGCGTTTGGCGGCCAGTCTAGCCCGTTTTTGGTATTTGCGTGGGTTTTGGAAAGAAGGGCGAGAAGCGCTCCGAGGGCTGTTGGCGCAGCCCCAGCCAACTTCTCCCTTACCCGAACCGTTGGCGCATGCCAGGGCGAGGGCTTTAGCCGGCGCTGGCTGGCTGGCCGATGCCGATGGCAGTGAAATTCCGCTCTATGCCGAGAGCCTGGCGCTCTGCCAACAGGTGGGCGACCGTTGGGGCGAGGCCTATGCCTTGCGCGGTCTGGTGGTCATCACTTCCAATATAACCGATCTGGTGTCCGCCGAGGCACATTTGCAGGCCAGTCTTCAGATTTTTCAAGCCATGCAAGATCACTGGGGCATTGGCCTGGTCCTCTTCAGTCTTGGCTGGCTCGCCATGAGCCGTGATAACATCGACGATGCGGCGCGATACTGGGAAGAATCACTGCGACGCTTTCGTCAATCTGGCGATCGCTGGGGCATCTCGGTTGCGCTTGGTGCCTTTGGTTACCTGGCGCGCCTGCGTGGTCAGTATCCCCAGGCCGCCGACCTGACCCATGAAAGCCTGGCGCTCTTCCGCGAATTGGGCGACAAGGCGGGCGTTTCCTATTCGTTGATTCGCCTGGGCAATCTGGCTTGGCGCCGCGGTGATTATGCCGAGGCCATGGCTTTGCTCCAGGAAAGTTTGAATATCCAACGCGAACGCAATAACCAGGAAGGCATCATTGCTGCCTTGCAGAGCCAGGCATTGGTGACTTGCTTCCAGGGTAAATTTGCCCAAGCGACGGCTTTGCTGGCCGAAAGCGCGTTGCTGGCGCAAACACGGGCGATTCCCACGGAAATCGGTGACAACCTGGGTTTTCAGGCGTTGGTCTGCTATGCAAACAACGAGCTTGAGCCGGCGAAGAGACTCTTTGAACAGAGCCTTGCGATTTTTCAACCAGAAAACGAAACGGAAGGGATCGCCTTTGGCTGCTACGGGTTGGGGCTGGTTGCGCTGAAGCAGGTGAATTATCCACTAGCATCGACGCATTTGAACGAGAGTTTGCGCCTTTGGCAACTGCGCGGCCACAAGCATCACATTGCCGCTGCGCTGACTAGTCTGGGGCGGCTGGCCCTCGCCCAGGACGATCTACAGGGCGCCGATCTTCATTTCCGTGCCAGTTTAGCCCTCTACAAAGAGATGGTGGATAAACAGGGTGCCGCCGTCGCATTGGAAGGGGCCGCTAACTGCATTGAACCCCTAGAAATTGCAGCGCGTCTATCCGGCGCCGCCCATGCCTTGCGCCAGGCCATCGGTGCGCCCATCCCACCGGTGGACCAAGCCGAGGTTGCGCGGCAGATCAATGCATTACGCGCTACACTGGGCACGCAAGATTTCGAAATGTTCTGGGCGGAAGGATCTACGCTGACCTACGAGCAGGCGATCACGCTTGCCCTTGCGCAGTGGGCGGCATAGCAGAACGCGCGTATCTGCTGAATGCGTATTGCAGATGAATCCCCCAACCAATTTACACGTCAGCCCCGCATAGATTACAATATAGTTAGGAACTAGTTACTCCCCAATCCCCTTGGCGGAAACGGCTGGGCTCCGCTGGTTATAATCGCTAACCAGGTGAAAGCTCGCCTTTTGTGCTGCAAAATAAGCGAGTTTGCCTCGTCAAAATTTTGGTTATAAGTTTGTGTTTGTATTTTAGTCACCCTTTCACAATACTGTAGTTTACAGGAGAAAAATTGGTATGCTCCCTTTTCGAATCACTCGAACAACCTTTTCATTATTGCTGATTGGCGCTATTCTGCTGGCCGCCTGTGCGGGCGCGCCGGCGGCGAATGCCCCAGCCAGCGCCGCCAATACACCCGCGGCCGAACAAGCCGCGGCGGCCAGTGGTAACCCAATTTCAATTGGCGTTGCCGTGGCCCAAACTAGCAACGTCGCTCTATTAGGCCAGGAAGAAGTGATTGGTGCTAAGCTTGCCGAGAAATTCTTCAACGACAAAGGCGGGGTGAATGGCACGCCGATCAAATTAAATCTGCAAGATACCGCCGGTGATGAAGCCGGCGCGATCAATGCCTTTCAGAACCTGATCAATGCCGACGTGGTTGGGATTGTCGGCCCGACCCTCTCGCAACAGGCTTTCGCCGCGGACCCATTTGCAGAAAAAGCAGGGGTGCCCGTGATGGCGCCTTCTAATACCGCGAAAGGCATCCCGCAGATCGGCAAGTACATTTCGCGTGTATCCGCCCCGATCGCCCGCGTGGCCCCCAATGCCGTCGCCGCAGCCTTGAAGATCAACCCTGATATCAAGAATGTGGCCGTTGCGTTTGCGCAAAATGATGCCTTTAGCAAGTCGGAAACGGCTACCTTTCAGGCAACAATCACGGGCACCACTGGGCTGAATCTGGTGACGGTGCAGACTTTCCAGACGACAGATACCGATTTCACGACCCAAGCGACGAACATCCTCAATGCCAAGCCAGAACTGGTTATTATCTCTGGTCTAGCGACCGATGGTGGCAACTTGATCAAGCAGTTGCGCGATCTGGGCTATACAGGGCTGATCATCGGCGGCAACGGGGTGAATACGCCGAATGTTTTCCCGGTCTGCCAGAAGCAGTGCGAAGGTGTCTTGATTGCGCAGGCTTATAGCCCGGAATTGGATACGGAAATCAACAAACAGTTTGTTGCCGCCTATACCGCCGACCAGAAAAAGACCCCAGGTCAATTGACGGCCCAAGCCTTTTCTGGCGTCCAGGTGTTGGTGGAAGCGCTCCAAGCTGCTGACAAGAAGAGCCCGATCAAGGATATGAAGTTGGCCGATTTGCGCACAGCGTTAAACGATCAGCTCCTCTCTGGGATGAAGTTCCAGACACCGTTGGGTGAAATTTCGTTCGACCCAGAAGGTGAAATCAACCAAAGTCAGTTCTACGTCGCCCAACTCAAGATGGACGCCGACGGCAAGACTGGTCAATTTGTTTATTTGAAGTAGGGGGTAGGGATTAGGGAAACGGGATTAGAAGGCACCTGCCGTTTCCTTAATCCCCTTTATCGCGATATAAGTACCCTTATGAACACAACTTTGCTGACGCAGCAGATCTTAAATGGCCTGGCGGTGGGCAGTGTGTATGCGCTTTTTGCCCTGGGCTATACATTGGTCTTTTCGATTTTGCGCGTGATCAACTTCTCGCATGGCGCACTCTTTACCTTGGGCGCCTACTTTACCTATACGCTCACTGGCAGTGCTTTTGGTTTTAATGGGTTGCTGGCCAATGCTGCTTTGCCTTTTGGGCTCCCCTTCCCGTTGGCCGTATTGCTCGGCTGTTTGCTAGCTGGACTGGCGGGGATTGTGGTCGAGCGGATCGCCTTTAAACCGTTACGCGATAAAGGTGCTGATCCACTGTTGTCGTTGGTCTCTAGCCTGGGTATGGCCGTGCTGATTGTCAATTTGATCCAATATATGGTGGGTGCGGAGAATTATTCTTTTTCATCAGCGGTGTTGGGCAATTTACCGCCGGCTATGCAATTCGGCTTTGGGGGGCGCGCCATCCCGATCCGCACGGTGCAAGTGATTATTTTTGCTGTCTCGATGTTGATCGTGGTTGCGTTGACCTATTTGATCAACTATACCAAACTGGGTAAAGCCCTACGCGCCGTCTCGGAAGACGCCACCACCGCCAGTCTGCTCGGCATCAATACGGATCGCCTGATCTTGTTTACATTCTTTTTAAGTGGCTTTCTCGGCGGGCTGGCTGGTGTTTTGATTGGCCTGAGCGTTAGCATTGCCGGGCCCTACTTTGGTATTGCTTTTGGCTTGAAAGGTCTGGCCGTGATCGTGCTGGGTGGGATGGGCAGTATTCCGGGCGCCGTGGTCGGTGGGTTGGCGATTGGCTTGTCCGAAGCGTTTGTGCCTGCGCAATACGTGGCCTATAAAGAAGCGGTTGCCTTCTTGTTCCTCTTTATCATTTTGCTCATTCGACCGCAAGGCTTGTTGGGGCGGATTCAAACGCAGAAGGTGTAGGCCCGTTAATCAGTAAAGACAGTACGACAGTGAGACAGTAGGACGCTGGTCAGCAGTTCACTGTCCTACTCTCTTTACTGTTCTTAAAATCACCCAGATATCTACTCACATTCAGTCCTTATGGCTAATTTTTTCACCACGTACAGCGCCCTGATCGTCACCATGGTCTTTGCGGCTATGCTGGCGCTTTCGCTCTATCTACCTTTGATGGCAGGGCAATTATCGCTGGCTAGCCCAGGGTTTTACGCCATCGGCGGTTACATTGCGGCGATCTTTTCTACCACACTGTTGAAGCCAACCGGTGATGTATACCCGCTGCCCTATCTGCTCTTAGAGATGGTCGTGGCTGGCCTGGTGTCGGGCGTGCTGGCGGTGGTGATTGGCGCCCTGGCGCTGCGCCTGCGCGGGATCTATCTCGCCTTAGCCACGATTGCCTTCGTTGAGATTTTGCGCGTGCTTTCGCTCAATTTGCCGATCACAGGCGGGGCGGTTGGCATTTTTGGCATCCCCCAGCCGTTCCAGAACAGTTTGGGCTATTTGTGGGTGGCCGGGCCGTTATTGATCCTTAGCGCCTGGTTTGTCTATCGCTTGGAAAGGATTCGGGCGGGACGGGCTTTAATCGCGATCCGTGAAGATGAACTGGCCGCCGACGCGATGGGGATCAATCTAACCTTCTACAAAGTCCTTGCCTTTACGCTGGGCGCCATATTGGCCGGTGTGGTGGGGGCGGTGAGCGCGCACTTTCTCAACACCTGGAATGCACGCCAAGGCACATTCGATGCCAGCATTGCCTATCTGGCCTTCGTGCTGGTGGGTGGATCGCGCACCTTTATTGGGCCGCTGGTGGGCGGCATGGCCCTGACCGCACTGCCCGAAGTCTTACGGGCGCTGGCCGGAATTCCGGGGCTACCTGGCTGGCTGGCGCAATTTCTGGCGGAAGGCCGCTTGATCCTCTATGGCATCTTGATCGTCGCCGTCGCCACCAATTTCCCGCAAGGTTTGATTACACCCAAGCTTTTTCGCCGCAGACGCCCCCATAAAAAAATCGATCAACCTAATTTGGTTCAAAGCCCGCGAGCAGACAAACTATGACGCTGCTGCCCCAATCATTCCTAGCCGTGAACGCCATCAGCCGCCATTTTGGCGGACTAAAGGCGGTGAATCAAGTCTCGTTTGCAGTCGAACAGGGCGAAATCTTCGGCCTGATCGGCCCTAACGGCGCTGGCAAAACAACTCTATTCAACATGATGACTGGCCTAACGCCGCCGAGTAGTGGTCAAGTACTCTATGAAGGCCAGGACATTGCGCGCCTGTCGCCGCATCGCATCGCCCAGCGCGGCATTGCCCGCACATTCCAAAATATTCGTCTGTTTGGCAATCTAGACGTATTGCACAATGTGCTGATTGCGCGGCATCTTCATATGCGCAGCAATTTGTGGGCCGGCCTGTTAGGACTGCCGGCTGCACGCGCAGAAGAACGCCAGGCGCGCAGCCGAGCGCTGGAACTGTTGGCGCTGGTAGGGCTGGCCGATCGCACCGATGAAACGGCTAACAGCTTGCCGTATGGCGATCAACGCCGGTTGGAGATTGCACGGGCATTGGCCCTGGAACCACGTCTGCTCTTGCTTGACGAACCGGCCGCAGGGATGAACCCGAATGAGAAACAGGTGCTTAGCGATTTTATTCGCCAGATTCACGCCGAATTCAAGCTGACTGTGCTCCTAATTGAACATCATGTGCCACTGGTCATGGGGCTGGCCGACCGGATCGCCGTGTTGAATTTCGGCCAATTGATTGCCATCGGCGACCCGGCGCAGGTAAAAAATGATCCGGTGGTGATCGAAGCCTATCTGGGCGAGGAAGTGTGAGTGACGATGAGTGCAGAGCGGCTCCCCCTACTTGAAATCAAAAATTTGAGTGTCAACTATGGCGGTATCCAGGCGCTGCAAGCGGTAAATCTGGTCATTTATCCGGGCGAAGTGGTGACGCTGATCGGTTCAAACGGGGCGGGCAAAAGTACCACCTTGCGCACTATTTCACGATTGGTGGCGGCGCGCAGCGGTCAACTGCTCTACGCGGGGCAGGACATCACGCGCGCCCGTCCCGATCAAGTGGTGCGTTTGGGGATCGCGCAGGTACCCGAAGGTCGGCGCATGCTGACGCGCTTGACTGTCCAGGAAAACCTAGAACTCGGCGCCTATACCCGCGCCGAGCGCAGCGAAGTAGCGGCTACGCTCAAGCATCAACTTGAACTGTTCCCACGCTTGGCCGAGCGCCGCCAACAACTGGCTGGCACGTTAAGCGGTGGCGAACAGCAGATGCTGGCCATTGCACGCGCCCTCATGAGCCAGCCCAAACTTTTGCTGCTTGATGAGCCGAGCCTTGGACTCGCGCCGGTGATCGTCCGCAATATCTTTGCAATCATTCGCGATTTGCGTACGCTGGGCGTCACCATTCTGCTCGTCGAGCAAAACGCGCGCCTTGCCCTCCAAAGCGCTGATCGCGGTTATGTGCTAGAAACCGGTCGCATTACGATTGAAGGTCCCGCGGCTGCTCTCATCCACGATGGGCGCGTCAAGCAAGCCTATCTTGGCTGAACCAGATATCGATAGGCCCAACCCGCATACTGATTGATTGGGTAGCGCCTTGGCTGTTTCTGATCCTTACGCAAGACCAGGTTTTTGACCAACTGTCGGTATAAATTTTATATTATTAGCATACTAATGTTCTACGAACCCTAGTACAGTGTTGGCGAAGTTATGCGGGTTTAGCCGTAGGTCAGCGCTTGCAGCGTGACAAGCCGCGCAAAGCCTGAGCACTACGCGAGCAAAAGACGTTTCGATGAACCTTGTCACGCCAGAGGCGCTGACCTACGAATGCCCATCAAAACTTATCCAACGCTGTACTAGTCGTTAGCTGCTCAAGCTTTTAACCAGAGTTAAACAATTGCCGTGAGCAGGGTCGATCTGATAAATGGAATTTGAGGCAACCAGATTGGTGGTGCGCGCCCGCAACATCTGCGCTAGAACACGGATAATGCCGGTGGCTACTTCCCCGCGATTGACAATCAGTTGATGTAATGGCGCGCGATCCAGGCGCAAAAGGCACACATTTTAGACCGCTGTCACCGATGCACTGCGCGGCTGTGGGTCAAGCGCCGCCATCTTACCAAAGATGCTGCTTGTCTCCATGATACTTAATCTGCGCCCACCACTGTGGACGCGCACGCTGCCTTCGACAATGGTTATAAGGCGTCCCCAGGATCGCCTTGTTCAAAGATAGTTTCGCCTGCCGGGAAAGCAATTTCTTGGAGCAGGTCGGCTACCTCTGCCAAAATATCGTCGGGTGTCTCGGCAAAGAGACTGACTAAACGCAAAATAGTCAGCTTTTCTGGTGTTGAAAGCATCGCTTTCCCCTTTGAACGGACTGCCCCAACTCTATGGGAAAGTGGGGCAATGTTAACAGAACTTAACCTTACGGAATGTAAGGTGTTTCTAGATTAGCATAGAGAGCTAGTTATAAACTAGCTCTCTATGTTGGATGACTATCTTTTTAAATAGAATTTGTTTTAGAATAAGTGGTCATTCTATGAATTTCGTCGGGTTTCATTGTCGGTGGTTGGCAGCCGGGTCGGACTCTGCGCGATGGAGTCTTGCAAATCGGCGAGCGGCGTGGGGGGCGCCTCTAAGAAACCAATTTGAATAAAATAGGCTAAGAATTGGCTAAACTGCTTTTGGTCGATGGGCGGGCAGGCAATGGCGGTGCCAACAAGCGATTCAAGGGTATTTTGACAATCAAATTGGGGTGCTCTGCCATGTTCGAATAGCTCGGGCAGGGTGAGGTGTTCGGTCGATGAGCGTCTTCGGGCGAGCAATAAGGTAAGGCCGGCCAAGGCATTCGCTTGGATCTTTGCCCGCTGTGCGGTGAGTTTGACCTGCCAATCTTTGAGGGGAACCTCTTGGATCGGATAGCCAAACATCTGGATCCAATTAAAAAGCTCGCTGAAATGGAGCGGATCCGAATTAATCAGATGGAAGGCGGTTTTGGTGGAAGGAGCCTTTGGTGATTCTTGCTGGAGCGCCAGATGCACAATCGCCTTGCTGACATAATCGACCGGTGCCAAATCCCAGGCCGCCTCCAGGGTGGGCCACACCCCCAGTTGGATGCAGCCTTTGATGATGCGGCACAGAAAATCATCGGTGTTGTACCAAATGCCCGTTTGACTATCCCCAATGATCAAACCGGGGCGGTAGACAAAGACGGGCAGGCCGCGCTTGCGGGCGATGGCGAGGATCTTTTCTGCCACCCATTTACTTTGAAAGTAACCCAACAACAAGGCTTCGCTCTCATCCAGATCATCGTCTTCGTAAATGACGCGGCCATCAAAATGTTTGCGGGCGCCGAAAACAAAGACGGTAGAAATATAATGGAGTGGCTTTATGTTGCTTTGGGTTGCCAAACGAATGATCTCTTGCGTGCCATCGACATTCGATGCTTTTAGCGCACTGTAAGGTTGCACGAAGTTGACAATGGCGCCATTGTGATAGATCACATCGATCTGTTCGGATAACTGCTGAAAGGCTTCTGTGGTGAGTCCCAAAAGTGGTTCGGCCAGATCGCCGATTACCGGAACGATCCGGCTGCTATATGCCTCCTGCCACATCGAGTTGGCCGCCAATTTGCGTTGGAGCCGATTCATGCCCGCCGCTTGATCGGCGGCGCGGACCAGGCAATAAATGGTTGCCTGTGTCCGTTTCAGCAATTCAGCGAGCAAATAAACCCCGAGAAAACCAGTCGCCCCGGTCAGGAAGATTGATTGGCTGACGCCTGGCTTATAGGCCTTCAGCAGGGCGCTGTCAAATGTGAGCGTGGGATCAAGCACTGCTTCCCGTTCCAGATCCATTCGGCGGATCGGGGTTGTGGCCCGGCGCGGCGGCTGGCTCGGCTTGGCTTCTTCTGGCGCCGCAGGGTGATCGGCAATAGTAGCCGGCACTTTGGCTGGGACGGGCTCATTGATCGCGGTTAGTGTATTCATTAGAAATCCATCCCGACATGCACGTCGTTGAATCTTGCCGCTAGAAGTTTTGGGAACCGTCCCAGGTTTTAGCAGCAGGGTGGTATACACTTGCAATTGATATTCTTGGGTCACCGCTTGCCGAATATTGCCAACAATCTCCTCAATATTCAGGTTGCGTAGATGGGTACGTTTGACTTCTTGGATCACGATCAAGCGTTCTTCTCCCTTTATCTCCACCGAGAAAGCCGCGCCCGAACTAGCTTGCAGCGCTTCATGGCTCTTCTCGACAGTCTGTTCTATATCTTGCGGATAATGATTGCGCCCACGAATGATGATCAGGTCCTTGAGACGACCGGTGACAAATAATTCTGTCCCCTGCAAAAAGCCCAAATCGCCGGTGCGCAAAAATGGCCCTTCTCCTGTGTCCTTCACATAGGCCTGGAAGGTTTCGGCGGTGGCTGTCGGCAATCGTCCGGGCCTGTTGGTCCAGCTCGGCATAGGTCAAATGAACTTCATCAGTCTCACCATCCACTAAAAAGGTGTAGGCAATTTTGGTGGGGTGTTGTTGCGCGCGCCAGCGTAGAAGCTCAACAAGAGTGTTGACTTTGGGGCTCGGTAAAACCATGAAATACCTCGTCATTCTGCAAAGATGTTATTGTGTACGCCAAAGATATCTTGGGGATCTAAGGCCTGTTTTGTCTGTTTTAACAGTTCGACGCTGGTGGGCGAAATGGTCCGATCCATAAAATCTTTGCGAAGTTTGCCGACGCCGTGATGGTGCGAAATCGAGCCGCCCGCGTCCATGATCACCTGGCGCAGCTTATGCTCGATCTGCTGAAAGATTTTATCGGGCCGTTCCACACCCTTGGCGTAAAACCCATGCGTAAAGTAGATGCAGACCCCCGTGTGATAGCACTGTGTGACCCGATAGGAAACATAGCAGTTGCCCGGTAAATTATAAGCCTTATGTTGTGCCTCGGCCTCATCCAAGACCGCTTTGCAGACGGCATGAATTTTACTCCACGGCACGGTTGTTTCGTAGGTTTCGCCCATCACATGATATTGCAAAAAGAAGTCGCGAATATAGGCAATCGCATAAGTCAGCATATAACCGCGCTTGCCATGTCCTTCGCCGCCAGCGATGCCGCCATGCTTTTCGGCCAATTTGTAAAGCTGTTTTGCTTGCTGCTTAACCGCCTCTGCTGACCCTTCCATCACAATGGTTGCCGCCGCAAGCTGCTTGGGATCGAAACCCTTGATGCGCAGTAGGTAAAGTTTTTGCAGATTGCTCATCGCCGCATGCGTGAAGGTAGGCCGCGGACGCAGGGCGCCACCAAACCGAAACTGAAAATTATCGACGAGGCGCACACTGGCGGGAGCGATGCCGGCGCGGGTCAATTCGTATAAGAAAGCAACGCCTGCTTCAAAATTAGGAAAGACCACCGAACCATATTGTTTGGTCTCGGGCAAGCGATGAATGCGAATCACCGCTTTGGTGATTAAGCCTAAATTGCCTTCGTTGCCAAAGAGCAACTTTTGGGGCTGCATGCCAATCGAAAGCCGCGGCATGGCCTCCACTTGGTTGAGCACGCCCTTGGGCGTCACCAACGTCACATTTTCAACAATATCTTCGATATTGCCATAGCGATTTTTCTTCATGCCACTGGCATTGGTGGCAATCCAACCGCCCAGCGTCGAGAGTTCCATACTGTCTGGTTCGTGGCCGCACATAAAGTCATCTTTGGCCAGTTGTTTTTCGAGTTCGCGCCCGGTAATCCCGGCCTGGACACACGCCCGCATATTTTCTTTGTCAATCCACTCGATTTTATTCATGCGCTGCATGTCAACCGAGACAATCATCCGCCGTTCCTCGGTTGGCAGCTTGAGCGCGCTGCTCACGCTGGTGCCGCCACCATAAGGCACCAGACAGACATTATGCGCCTGCGCCAGCTTGATGATCTCGACCGCGTCTTGTTCGCTTTCGCAGAAGAATGTCAGATCGGCTGTGCGTTCCAACTGGCCATAGAGCGCCGGATAAACTTCATCGGCGGTGGTCTGACCGTGGCTATGGATCAGCCGCTGTTGTGGATCGAGCGTATATTGGGCGGCGGGGAAATTTTGTTGGATCGCCTGATAGAAGGCGTCGTTGATGATCGGTTCGGCAATAGGTTTGTTGGTCAGTTCTTGTTTGATATCCTGCGGGTCAAGTTTGACGCCGAGCATCTCTTCGACGAAGGGAATAAATTCCGGCATGACCGTACCCGATAATTCATAGCGATCCCCGGTCATCGTGACTGAGCGATCCGGCTGGAGCGTGATCGTGGTATCAACGAAGCCCCATTTATGGTTGTGTAGTGTGTCGTTTTGATTGGTCGTCATAAGCCTCTATAACCCTTACGCAGCTAATTCAACAAGATATTGGGAAAGTAATGCAATGTTAGGATAATCCCAGGCCAGCGTGACCGGCAATTCCTGGTCAAGCCACTCCTCTAAGCCCCCAGTGAGCGTGATTGCGGCCAGCGAGTCTAGCCCATAGCGGTCAAAGGGGGCATCGATATCAATTTCTGCCGCAGGAATATCCAGCACCGTCGCAAGCCGGGCCACTAACCAGGTTTGAACGATCTCTGCCGTTAGCTGTTTTTGGGTGATGACTGACATAAATAGCATTCCTTTGGCTGGCTGGCGAGATAAATTGCTCGTCAGGTTCGAGCTTTTTTGTGCATAGATCGGCCTGATTACTAATTTATCTGTCTATATACTAACTCACGTTGGGCTGACAAGAAAAAAGCGTGATCAAAGACGCAGAAGCCTTTAACGATCAAAATCGGTGCCTTTTCTCTGATATTTGCTGGCGCACCCCGCCGCGCTATCTGCCTGCGGCTGTCTGACCCGCTAATTGAAAAGCGACAATTGAGAATGCCTGATTTTGCCCGTACAGCCGGATTGCCTCTTGCAGCGCCGCAGCGCCAAAAGTGGCCGGCACTGGATTCCGATTGGGCCGAAAAATGGTCAGCAGCCGATCAAGGCACAAGACCAACCATTCGCCTTTGGCAAAAAAATCACCCAACAATCGGCGGTTATATAGCCACATTTGCAGACACGTGGCCGCGGCGTGTAAGCTACAATATCGCTTGGCTAATTCAAACATGGCCGGTGATTTGTAGACCGTACGCCCGCCAGCCTGGATTAGCGCCTGCACATTCCGATCCATTTCATTAATTTGTTCGACTATTTCCTGCGCTAACGGCATGATCCACGCTACGACATCCGCCTGGATGGCCGCGCTTGCCGGCAAAGCGTCTAATTGCTCTAAGGCAATGGGCATGCTCTGTAAAACATCGTCTTGCCCACGATTCGAGAGAGCTAGCCGGTGCGCCGCAAATTCAGGTAGCGGTCGATCTAAAGAAAAGCGCGCGCCCAGACGCAAACGCAACTTTTCTGTCTGCTCCGCATTGATTTTTCTTCGGTAGGCAAATAGCGAGGATATCTGGGAACAGATAACGCTCAAGTTAACGACAGTGCTACCATCAAATAAACTTATAACACCACAATCGCGCAGTAGTTTCTGAAAGATACCTGAGTTGTGCGCTTCCCGCAAATAGTAGCGAGCGCCAAGCACAATAGCGAGATCGCGAATTAGATGCTCCACCGTCGTTGGCACAAAATACTTGGCGATGGCTGACCAAACACTAAATTGTTCTGGGACAATATGCAAGCCGCGGGCGGCGGCCAGGCTGGCGCAATCGGCAATTAATAGATCGGTAAAGGCGTCGACCAGGGTCTTTTGCGCATTGGGAATAGCCACGACTGAATCCCCATAAATTTGGCGCTTGAGGGCAAAGGCCAAGACCGTGCGTAGCGCGCTGTCCCCTGTGCCCATCGAAACCCCCGCACACATCGTCCGCGTGATCATCAACCCAAGCAAGGCAACTTCGAGCCCGGTGCCGGTTTGGCCGATGCGCGCGGCGGCCGGAATCTGGCTCGTCTGAAAACGAATACCACTGATATCGGCGCCCCGAATGCCATGTGTCTTGATCTTGGCACAATAGGTATAAGACTTCGGATCAAGGCGGGCCTTGTCAACGAGAAAGAGCGAAAAACCGCGCGGGCCACCCGCAGGATCCGTCCTGGCAAACACCGTCAGGGCGCGGGCGCGCGTACAATTATTAATCAGCCATTTCTCGCCGTTCAACTGATAAATCTCTGCGCCTGTTTGTGCTCGATTTTGCTCGAACGCTTGCACATTGCTGGCCAACACATCACCGCCGTGTAAGCGTTCGGTCAAGGCAAAGGCCATCAGTTGCTTTTGTTTGATCAACTAGGCCCCAGTGATACAGAAAATCACAGATCTCTTCTGGAAAGGCCTCGTCTTCGTCCAACGCCATTTGGTGTTGAAACGAAAACAAATTCTGGGCATCGAGCGGGTCGCCCAGCGCCTGTTCGAGAATTTCGGCAGTGGCATAGGCGGCAAGGGCTACAACGGTCATGCGTGAGACTCTCCCGATATGGTTATGGTTGGATAGAAAAATCAATAAAAATCGCGTTAATCGGTGCGCCGATTATAGGCCGCGCTGCAAACGGATCACTGTTTCTTGTTGATTTTAACATGTACTCTTTCTGGCGGTTTTTCGCAAATCCATAATTCGCCGTGCATGGAAAATGCTAGGACGGGGCGAGCGAGTGTGCCCCTACAGGATAGGCGCACTTGTTCGGGCGGGAACCTAGTCGCTGCGCGTGTCATCATCCTCTTCCGCCCGCTTGCGTGCCCGTCCACGTTGATTCGGCTTATTCTGCTGCTTTTACGTTTTCTTTACAACCGACACTGGTTTTTTTGACGCCGCTTTGACCTGCTTTCTGCTTTAATATTGCCTATTGATAGTAAGCATACCATGCAAAGCGAAAGGGTTTTTATGTTTCGGTCCATTTCAATTCCTACAGCAAAACCAGGCAGTAACGGCGCCAAAGTGATTGTGGCGACTTCGGTGATGCTGACCTTTATCTCCTTTTGGCGGGCCGCCGCGATCGTGCTCAACGATCTTGGCTCGTCGGCCTTTTATGTCGGCGGCATCGCCGAACAGGCGGTAGGACGCGCCGCACCCTGGTTTATTTTGGGGGTGATGCTCTTTTCCTATGCCGTCCGCGCCGTCTATGTTGAATCCTGTGCGATGTTTACGCGCGGTGGTGTTTATCGTGTTGTCAAAGAGGCGATGGGTGGCACGCTGGCCAAGCTTTCGGTCTCGGCTTTGATGTTTGACTATATTTTGACCGGCCCGATTTCGGGCGTTTCTGCCGGCCAGTATATTATCGGGTTGATTGCTCAGACCGTCACTTATATGGGTTACCCGTGGGCGCCCTCGAAAGATATGATCAACTTGCTGGCGGCGCTGATTGCCATCTTGATCACCGGTTATTTCTGGTGGCGCAATACCAAGGGGCTGCATGAATCGTCGGACGATGCGTTGAAGATTATGTACGCGACCACGGCGATGGTGGTGATCATGATCGTGTGGAGCAGTATCACGATTCTGAGCCAGCCTGACAAACAACGTTTGCCCCCGGCGCCGATTCCCCAGAATCTTAGTTATAATCATGATGCGATCGGGTGGATGCCAGCGTTGGCGCCGAGCAAGTTCTATGCATTGCCCAAAGAAACGGCTACTGAGGCTACCACAGCCACCGTCACCGAGTCGCGTTTCGGGATTGTGCCGAATGCAGGCATGCTGTTTGGCCTGATCGGGCTGTTGATCGCCTTTGGTCATTCGTTTCTAGCCATGTCGGGCGAAGAGTCGTTGGCGCAAGTGAATCGTGAACTGGAATACCCCAAGCACAAGAATTTGATGCGCGCTGGGATGGTAATCTTTGTCTATTCGTTGCTTTTTACGTCCCTGGTTTCATTTTTTGCCTATGCCATTATTCCTGATAATCTACGGTCGCACTATTATGATAATCTGATCAGTGGTATCGCCATGAATGTGGTCGGACCCTTGCCCTTGAAACTGATCTTCCAAGCTTTTATTGTGATCGTCGGCTTCTTGATGCTGGCGGGCGCGGTTAATACGGCGATTATCGGCTCTAACGGGGTGCTCAATCGGCTGAGCGAAGATGGCGTGTTAACCGACTGGTTCCGCGCCCCGCATCATAAATATGGCACGACCTATCGCATGATCAATTTGATCGTCATCTTACAACTGGTCACGATCATCGGTTCGCGCGGCAACATTTATACGCTGGGCGAGGCCTATGCCTTTGGCGTGGTCTGGTCGTTTGCCTTCAAAGGCTTGGCCATGTTCGTGTTGCGCTTTAAAGATAAATCGACGCGTGAATGGAAAGTACCCTTTAACATCAACCTGGGTGGCAACGAATTACCGATTGGGCTGGGTTTGATCGCCACGCTACTCTTCATGATTGCCGGGGTCAATTTGGTCACCAAACAGGTGGCAACGGTCAGCGGCTTGGCCTTCACGTTGATCTTCTTCATCATTTTCTTTGTGTCCGAACGAATCAACGAACGCAAACGTGGTGGGGCCGCGCACGAAGAGATGGATCACTTCCGGCTGCATCCGCAAGCCGATATTTCGCCGGCCAGCGTTGGCATCCAATCGGACAGCACACTTTGTTTAGTGCGCGATTTTAACACATTGGCGCATGTGAAGACGGCATTGGACCTGACCCATACGGGCAAGCGCGACTTGGTGATGATGACGGTGCGTGTGCTGCGCGGGCCAGATTCTGGCTACGCCAACATCCCGCATGAGCAACTCTTCACCACCTATGAACAAAAATTATTTAGCAAGGTGGTGGCGCTGGCCGAAAAGGTCGGCAAGCATGTAAACCTTTTGGTTGTCCCTTCGTCCGACATCTTCCAGGCAATTGCACGGGCCGCGGCGCAATTGGATGTCAGTGATATTATTGCCGGTGCATCGTCGGTGATGGCGCCAGCCGAGCAAGCGCGGTTGTTGGGGCAAGCTTGGGAACAATTGCCTGGGAAACCCCAAAATTCGGTACGCTTCCGCGTGATTGGGGCAGAGGGTCAGATTGACGATTTTTATCTGGGCGCGCATCAACCCAATTTGACCGAAGTTGATGTGGAACGCATCCATCGCCTTTGGCTTGCGTTAACCAGCCAACCGGGCAATGAAAGCCTCCACCATCGTGACGTGATCGAAATGGCTGTGTGTCGGCTAGAAGCTGATGTGGATGGCCTGGCCGCCAAAGAACTGGCCTCGCCTCTGCCAGCAGACCGCACATTCAACCATCAGGCGGAGAGCCCACTAGCAACACCCATCAACACGGTTCGTTGAAAAATTAGGCACCTGGTTCAATTGTAGATCGGGCAAAAGGTCGGCTAGCGCAATTTGCATTTGCGCTAGCCGACCTGTTGCCCAATTTTATGTTACAATTGAACCAGGTGCTTGATGAACAATGACAAAATATAATGCTGATCAGCGTGCGCCCTCTGCGCATCTACCAACCGAAGAACAAAGCCAATCGCGCGGCAACCTGAAGATTTTCTTTGGCGCAGCCGCCGGCGTGGGCAAGACCTATGCCATGCTCGAAGCTGCGCATGAACGCCAAGCCGCAGGCATTGATGTCGTCATCGGTTATGTCGAGACGCATCATCGCGCGGAAACGGACGCCTTACTGGCCGATCTGGAACAACTTCCCCCGCTCTGGGTGGACTATCGCGGCACAACGCTGCGCGAATTTGATCTAGACACTGCCTTGCAGCGTCACCCAAGCTTGATCTTGGTGGACGAATTAGCCCATACCAATGCACCGGGCTTGCGGCATGCCCGCCGCTGGCAAGATGTCGAAGAATTATTAACGGTCGGCATTAACGTCTATACCACCGTCAATGTCCAGCACCTCGAAAGCCTCAACGACTTAATCACCCAGATCACAAATGTAACCGTGCGCGAGACCATCCCGGATCGCATTTTAGAAGCAGCCGATGAAGTCGAACTGCTTGATCTTTCGCCCGATGAACTGTTGCAACGGCTGCGTGATGGCAAAATTTACCAGCCTGAGCAGGCCGACTTCGCGCTGCGCAACTTTTTTCGCAAAGGCAATTTGCTGGCCTTGCGCGAATTGGCCTTGTTGCGCACCGCAGATCGGGTCGATGCGCAGATGCAGCGCTATATGCAAGAGCACGCGATCCCCACGACCTGGCCCACCCAAGAACGTCTCCTAATTGGTGTCGGCCCCAGTCCGCTCTCGGCGCGCCTGGTGCGGGCGACCCAACGCATGGCCACACGCCTGCATGCGGCCTGGCTGGCCGTCTATGTGGAAACGCCGGCCCATATTCGGCTGTCGGATGACCAGCGCGAGCATGCGCTGCAAAATTTGCGCTTGGCCGAAAAGCTCGGCGCAGAAACCGTTACCCTGAGCGGGCACAGGGTGAGTGAGGAGTTGGTGCGCTATGCGCGCCAACGCAACGTGAGCAAGATCGTCGTCGGCAAGCCAGAACGCCCGCGCTGGCGCGAATTACTTCTTGGCTCGGTTGTCGACGAAGTCGTACGCACGAGCGGCGAGATCGATGTCTATGTGATCAGTGGTGAGCAGTCCGAAAAGCCATTGTCACGCCCTTTACTGCTCCAGCGTACCAGCCATTGGTCTGGTTACGTTAAGGCGTTGCTCGTTGTTGCGCTCTTCACCGGCGTTGCAATGCTGCTCTTCAATGCGTTAGATTTATCAAATCTAGCTATGCTGTACTTATTGGGTGTCACCTTGGTGGCCTATCGCTATGGGCGCGGGCCCTCTTTCCTGGCTGCCTTACTCAGTGTGGCCGCCTTCGACTTTTTCTATGTCCCCCCCTATATTAGCTTTGAAGTGGCCGATTTCCCCTATGTTGTTACTTTTATTGTCATGTTGACCGTTGCCTTTTTGATCAGCACCTTGACGGTGCAAATTCGTACCCAGGCTGATGCCGCGCGCCGGCGCGAACGGCGTACCTCCGCGCTCTATGCGATGGCGCGCGATATGGTCAGTAAGCGCGGTTTGGAAAGCCTGACCCAAGTGGCCATTCATCATATCAGCGATGTATTCGCCAGCGAAACCGCGATTTTTCTGCCCGACCTGCAAGGTAACTTGATCATGCAGACCGGTTCTACCCTGCCCCATGCGGCAACCGATCAGGAACGGACGGCCGTACAGTGGGTATTTGAGCATCGCCAAATGGCCGGCGCCAATACAGAGACGCTGCCCAGTGTCAGAGCCACCTATCTGCCTTTGAAAGCGACGCGTGGTGGTTTGGGGGTGCTAGCGGTTAAGCCGGCTGATCCACAGCGTCTCCTCGATCCCGAACAATTGCATCTGCTCGAAACCTTTGCCAACCAGACCAGTGTGGCCATTGAACGTGCTTATCTGGCCGAAGAAGCGCAAACGGCCACGCTGCAAGTCGAAACCGAACGTTTACGTAATTTGTTGCTCAGTTCGGTCTCGCATGATCTGCGCACTCCTCTTGCTTCCATCAAAGGCGCAGCCAGTACTTTATTGGATGATGAAGTGCTGTTGTCGCCGGCCGCGCGGCGCGATTTAGCGGCGACCATTTCGGAGGAATCTGATCGGCTCAATCGCTTGCTGAGCAATTTGTTGGAGATGACGCGCCTAGAAGCAGGCGCCGTACATGTGCATAAAGAATGGCAGCCGCTAGAAGAAGTGATCGGGGCGGCACTCAATCGCCTCGATGCGCGTCTGCATGATCGCAACCTAATCGTTCAGTTGCCGCCCGACCTACCGTTAGTGCCGCTGGATGGGGTGCTAATTGAGCAGGTATTGATCAACTTGCTGGAGAATGCGATCAAATATACCCCGCCAGCTACCCCGATTGAGATTTGTGCCAAGCGCGATGGTAAAGCTGTGGTCGTCACGATTGCCGATCATGGGGCTGGTTTACCGCCCGAAGGAATTGAGCAGATCTTTGATAAATTTTATCGAGCTCGCCCCAAAGAAACCCCCACTGGTTCGGGATTGGGTTTAGCGATTGCGCGTGGTATGATCGAGGCGCATGGTGGGCGTATCTGGGCAGAAAATCGTCGGGATGGCGCTGGGGCGGTCTTTTTATTTACTTTGCCACTTGAAGGTGAACCACCTAGTTTAAACGCGACTAAACCCTAGTGCGACCCGATCCTAACACGACCCCTCCCCTACAGGGAGGGAGCCGTTCGTGGATAGAATGAATTATTTCGTCTACCCACCAATCAGTTCCCTCCCTTCCTAGGGGAGGGTTAGGGTGGGGTCCGCCTAGTGCCGCCTAAATTTTAATTTCTGGATAAAGATCAAGTTATGACCGATATGTTACCGACGATTCTTGTGATTGAAGATGAGCCGCAAATCCGGCGTTTTTTACGCGCCGCTTTGCCAGGGCAAGGTTATCAGTTGCAAGAAGCGACCACTGGCAAAGATGGCTTACTGCAAGTGACAATGCATCTGCCCGATCTGATCATTCTTGACCTGGGGCTGCCCGATATGGATGGGCTCGAGGTGACAAGACGGCTGCGCGAGTGGACGCAAACACCGATTATTGTGCTGTCGGCACGCGGGCGCGAGGATGATAAGATTGCGGCGCTTGACGCGGGCGCCGATGACTATCTGACCAAGCCATTTGGCATGGGCGAATTGTTGGCGCGTTTGCGGGTGGCGTTGCGCCATGCGAATCGCGCCGGTGGCGAAGCCGATGACGCCGGCTTTCGAGTCGGCGAATTATACGTTGATCTGGCGCGCCGTCAAGTGTGGGTGGGCGAATCTGAAGTCCATCTTACCCCGCACGAATACAAATTATTGGTCACGCTGATCCAACATGCCGGCAAAGTCGTCACGCATCGCCAACTGTTGCGTGAAGTGTGGGGGCCTGGCTACAACGAAGAAAGCCACTATTTACGCGTCTATATGGGCCAGCTACGCCATAAATTAGAGCCTGACCCCACCCGCCCGCGCTATTTGCTGACCGAACCCGGCGTTGGTTATCGGCTGGTCGTAGACTAAACCTAGTGACGAAATAAAACCACAGAATTATTAACCGAGCGTAGATTTTTTCGCTGCTGTAAACTTTCAACATTTGTCAGCAACAAGAAAATCTACGCCCCAATCCTCATGACACGTTACGCCGCCTGGGCCGGTGCCGCACCACTTGCTGTGCTTGGGTCGGCCGCCCCCATGATGTTATAACCACCATCGACATACATGACTTCGCCTGTGATTCCAGACGCCCAATCACTTAGCAAGAAACGTGCGGCGTCCCCCACATTAGCTTGCGTGACATTGCCCAACGGCGCGATCGACCCCACATATTTGAGGCTGCTACGGAAGCCACCGACGCCAGAAGAGGCTAATGTTTTAATCGGGCCAGCGCTGATCGCGTTAACGCGAATGTTTTGTCCGCCTAAATCCCAGGCCAGATAACGCACGCTAGATTCAAGCGCAGCCTTGGCCACACCCATCACATTATAATTGGGGGTGACTTTTTCTGAGCCGTAATAGGTCAGGGTCAAAATGCTACCGCCATTGGGCATCAAATCGCGTGCCCGTTTTGCCAGCGCGATCAAGCTGTAGCAGCTGACATCGAGCGCAATTCGGAAGCCTTCGCGGCTGGTATTGCTGAAACGACCGCTCAACTCTTCGCGCGGCGCATAGGCCACGGCATGCACCACAAAGTCGAGTGTGCCAAAATAATCGGTGGCCTTGCTAAAGACCTGGTCGATGGCCGCGTCGTTGGTCACATCACATTCCTCGACAAAACCGCTATTGATGCTGGCGGCTAGTGGCTTAACCCGTTTTTCCAGAACTTCGCCCGCATAACTAAACCCAATCTGCGCCCCTTCTTCATGCAGTGCCTGCGCGATCCCCCAGGCAATTGAATCTTTATTAGCGACGCCAAAAATTAAGCCTTTTTTACCTTCAAATAATCCCATAATCTCCCTCTTCTTTCGCTGACTGAATGTTTGAGCGGACGGTGATTTGTTCTGTTGGTCAATTCAACTAGATTTACCGCACAAAACATTGGTGCTGAAACAGGTAATTCATCACGTCCGACATGTTTGAGCATTGTGCATTAGGTGATAGCCATCATGTGAATGGTTAATTTGTAACAGCAATTGATTCAAGTTGTCAAGGCGTGGGCTTACCTCAAGGACTTTGTATAGAACTAATACAATCTAGCCAGGATTGACTCGCTAAACTTGGATAAACAAACCTTGTGGTTGATCAATGATCAGCACAAATTAAAACACATGGATCTGAATAAGTTTCGCTATTTCTACAATTTTTAAGATATTTATTGACTAAAGCAATCTCTCTGACCTCTGTAGGCAAGTGGGGTTATAGCGCTAACTCTTTACCTTTCATTATGTAAGGATTAGTGATGCTTCGTCAGATTAGTAATAAAATTCATGAAATTGGGGGGTTTACAAATCAAAAAAGCTATGATAAGATGGTGCCATAGGTTATTGATATCACGTTGCGGTGAAAGCCGCTATCGGGGGAAACGTGATGTCAATAACCTTATTTTATTGGCTCAACTGCTGACGTTTTCCTCACCCCGTAACCACCCGCAAAAATTTACGCTTGCCAATTTGCAACACCGTTTGTGCCCCATCATTCAATGTGATCGCATGGTCGATATCGGGCAGTGTTTGTCCATCACTGCGTATACCGCCCTGTTGAATTAGTCGTTTTGCTTCGCCCTTGCTTTTCACAATGCCTGCTTCATGCAACAGATCGATGATGTTTTTGGGTTGGTGAGCCGGTAGGGTGAAGGTCGGCGTGTCACTTGGCGCTTCACCTTCGTGCATTTTGCGGCCTCATCGCCATTGAAAATGCTGACAATTTCCCAAGCTAGCTTGTGCTTAAAATCGCGCATTTCCAGTTCAGCTTTGGCAAACTTGTCAAATAACGCATTGATTTCGCGCGGATCCCAGCGCGTTACCAGTTCCGCATAATTGCGCATGGCGGTGTCGGGCAGATTGAGCACTTTTGTGTATACAACGCCGGGCGCTTCGTTGATGCCAATATAGTTGCCCGTCGATTTGCTCATGCGCATGACGCCATCTGTGCCCACCAAGATTGGAAACGTGAGAATGACTTGCGGCTTCATTCCCTTGGCTTCCATTAATTTGCGCCCGGCCATCAAGTTGAAGAGCTGTTCTGTGCCACCAATCTGCACGTCAGTCTGGAGTGCCAAAGCGTCATAACCCTGCATCAACGCGTAAAAGAATTCGTGGAGCCAAATTGCATCGCCTTTGGCAAAGCGCTTACTAAAATTATCACGCGTCAAAAATTGTTGAACGGTAAAATTGCTTGCCAGCTGGATCACATCACCAAAAGACAATTGGCCGAGCCATTCATGATTGTAGCGAACGGCGGTTTTAGCGCGATCTAATAGAGAAAACAAATAAAAGTCATAGAAAGGGTAGGTGCGGTTTGTAACCGCACAGCCTGGGTAAACCAATCAAGTGCGGTTATAAATCGCACCTACGAAACTATGCACTCTATTTGCTTTCTCTATAAGATACGAAAGGCTTGATCGGCATAGCTGGCGCCTTTCGCCAGCGCTTCCTGTAATGTTTGCTGCTTGCGTAGGCTCTCTTTGTCACTCGCATCCCCGACCGTGCCCGTGAAGGTGCCGATCAGAAAAGCAACTTCATGACCTAATTTTTGAAATTGGCGTAACTTGCGCATGGAGATGGTATGCCCCAGCGTCAGGTCTGGTGAAGAGGGATCAAAACCACAATAGACTTTGAGCGGACGATTGGTGGTGTAACTTTCCTGGAGCCGTTCGCGCAACTCCTTTTCCATGTTTTTATAGGTCAGTTCATCGCCGAAATCAACGCCGCGCATCAAAATGAGCATTTGTTCTTCGACCGGTGGAAAGTTGGTCATCCGTAGATCTCCCTTTGGTTTGGTTGAATCCGTGATCCTTGCGCGCTAGCCTAATAAAGCCCAAATAAAAACGCGTGGGCGATGGCGCCACGCGTTGGTCAATTGATTATGCGATAACCGACAGTTAGAACCGTCCTACACCAGCGCACGGCAGCGTGAGAATGGGGCGCATAGCACCCTTCCAATATAAGTATAAATATAACTGACTGAATCGTTGCCGCAGCCGCTGATTTTGCATCATTCTATGATACATGAAAGTCGTTGGATGGGTCAATTATACAGGCACAGAATTTATTCCGGTTATTTCGTCGGCGCCAGCGACATAATACTGCCAAACGAGTTAACCTGTAATTGCCAACGACTGCCCACCTGGCAGCGTTGATAGTCAGTGAAGTTCTGCGATTTGTACGTGTAAGTCTGATCATTGGCGTTGATGATGCACTGATAATCTTCATTGCGGGCGCCACTGCGTTGTTGCGCCGCCAAATTGGCCACCGGCCATTGCGGTGAATAACCGCTGCCATTGAGCACCAGGGTGTCAACGGTGCGCCATTCGTGCGTTGTATAGGTGCAACGATCGGCATAGACTTCGTAGCGACAATCTTGCACCACCTTCCCAATGCCCGTACCGGTATCGACCGTATAGGGTGTACCACAGACCTCACGGCTGTTGGCGGTCGGGGTATCTTGTGTTGTACGAACGGCCGGGCGACACTGACCAATTTCGGCATCGCGGGGGATTTCGTCGCGCCAGTCACTGGATTGGACGGGTACAAGGCCTTCTACCGCAATGGTGCGCGTCCATTTTGCCTGTTGCACGGTGCCAACGACAGCGGTGGTGCGAAAGGAGAGGGTGGCGAAAGCAATTGCGCCGATGATCAAGCACAAGATCACGATGCCGCCGATCACAAGGCAACTGCGCGACGTCTGCGCCGCGGGCGCTGGCTGGGGTGTTGGTTGTGATTTGGCTTTGGGTAAACTTGCCCCACATTTGATGCAGTTGGCGGCCGTTGCCGAGTTGGCTGTACCACAATTAGGACAAATGACATTCGCCGCCGGTGTCGTTTGAAAGGCGCCCAGCACTTGACCAGCGGCGCGTGCTTTGCCGGTGGTTAAATCGCCGCCACACTGGTGGCAGGCTTTGGCATCGGCGGGGTTGCGCGCCCCACAATAGGGACAATGGATATCCGGGCCAAGTTCGGCGCGTTTGATTTCCGCCGCATCCTTGATCAATTCGGCTTGCGCCGGGGTTTCGAATTGGACGTCTTTGGGTTGCGGCGCGCCACAATTGGCACAGGTTTGGCGCAGGCCAGAATTCCGTGTGCGGCAAACTGGACAAGTCCATTCTAATTCGACATAACCGAGATTCTTTTGTGTCATACCTGTAAATTACTCTTGCCTGATTGGTTGATCTAACCCAGAGTGTATGTGCAAATCCAACCGCTGTCAAATCTATACAATTTCTGACCTCTGCAAATTTATGCACGCTTATCGCCCAGCAAAAGCCCGACGAAGTTTAGTCACCTGGATTTGGTCAAGCGTGATGGCTGTGATTTGCGCGGTTCGCACCTCCTATAAAACGCCGCACTCAGGTATATAAGTATTTGCTTTGCCAATACCCTGTATGTACAATGGGCGCATGTCATTTTTTCAACGGCGCACGCCGCAAGCGCACTCGGATCATCCACAAAATACCAAGCAGAACGGTGACGCCGCGCAAGGTGTAGATTGGGAATTTGGCACAGACGGTCTTGATGATTTGTTTACGCCGGCGGTTGACTTAAATCGTTTTGGCTCTGCCGCCGCAGCCCGAGATCGCCGGCAGAGCCAAGTGATTACGGTAACGGCGACGCGCCAGCCAGAAGCGCAGCCGGCACCGGATCACTTGCGACCAATCAGCCAACTCGCCCAAGCTTTCAGTGGCGCAAACGCAACGGCGCAGGTTGGGGCCATTCGGCATACCCTGGACAAGGCGCTAGAGCAGTGGTGGGGGCAGGGTGAGTTACCGCCCGCACAAGTATTGCGCGATGGGTTGCTAGTGTTGGAAGCGGGCAGCCAATTAGGCGAAAGCCAGCGAACATTGCTCTTGCGTACGGCATTGGCGTATGGCAAGGGGATTGTCACCGCTTTGCGCCATCAGAATGACAGCGAGCGCACGGCGACTTTACTCAAAGAGGCGCTGCTTGATCAACAGGCCACATTTGCGCCGCTTGACCTGCGTCCTTTACGTGAACAAGATCAAAAGAGTGAAGAGTGGACGCCCTTTCTGCGCGCCGAACTCACGGCTGAATTACCGACAATTTTTGGCTACCAGCGCCAGCTAGCTTTGGCCGGGCTGGCTGTATTGAATGGTAAAAATGGCCCTGCTTCCTTGTTCACGCCGCCCTTTGACACGGCTAGCGTGCTGCCGGCAACATCGTTCGCCTGGTCGCGTTTTCGTATTGTTCTGTTGACGGTGTTGATTTGTCTATTAACCACCGTCTATCTCTGGCGGCATGGGCAAAGTCCCAGCGTCACCGTCGTGGCGATCCCTGCTGACCAGTATACAATTGGGGATAGCGTGGCCGAGCCGGCGCATACGGTTGAACTTGGCGCTTTTGCGCTTGACCAGACGGAAGTCACGAATCGCAATTATCGACTTTGTGTTCAAGCCGGACATTGCGCCAAGCCCGATAGCAATGGGAGCGCCACCCGGCCAGCGTATTTTCTGGAACCGGCGTTTGCAAATTTCCCGGTTGTCAACGTCAGTTGGCAGGATGCGAGCGCTTTTTGCCAGTGGGTTGGCAAGCGATTGCCGACCGCCGAAGAATGGGAAATCGCCGCCAGCTTTGCCCCGGCCACCAAACACTATTATCCCTTTCCTTGGGGCGCACAATTTCAGCCGCAACTGGCGAATAGCCTGGCAACCCCTGGCAACGATACGCAAGCCGTTGGACTCTATCACCCGCAAGGCGATAGCCCGCTTGGTTTGATCGATATGGCTGGCAATGTGGCCGAATGGACTGCCACCAGCCCCGATGCCGATGCTGATGGTAACTATCTGGTTAAGGGTGGTTCTTTTCAAGATCAACCCGCCGCCTTGCGCACCACGGCCAGCCAGCCCGCAGCGAGTGAAACGATGGCGCCTTGGCTGGGTTTTCGTTGCGCCGACACGTTGGAAAATTGACGCTGCTTGGGGCTTTGATATAATGGCGCTTCCCAGTCAACTGGGAAGCACCCGGCCTGGATCACACCGCTATGGCAAACCAGTTTGATGGAAGCAATCTGGACAATTCACAGCTTAAAAATATACCCATTGATGTTCGCCTGTCGCTAGATAAAGCAATTTGGATAATGATGATGCCTGAAACTATGTTAAATACTCTGGAATTGACCACTGAACTTGAATTCGCTGCCAAAGTGGCGCGTGAAGCTGCGACGATTGTAAACACTTTTTATGTGGGATCATCGGAGGTGCGCTACAAATCGGATGATGAACCCGTGACAGAAGCTGACCGTTCGGCCAACCAACATATCCTCGCCCGGATCCAGGCGATGTTTCCCGATGATGGCATCTTATCGGAAGAATCCAAAGACGATTTTAGCCGGCTCAACAAATCACGCGTCTGGATCGTTGATCCACTCGATGGCACCAAGGAATTCATTGCCCGCAATGGCGAATTTTCGATTATGATTGGGTTAGTGATTGAAGGTCGCCCGGTGTTGGGCGTTGTCATGCAACCCGATCCTGGCCTGCTATATGTCGGGGCAGTGAATCAGGGTGCCTTTCTCTATGAGGCGGGCGAACGGATCCCTTTGCACGTGAGCGATTGCCAACAAATGAACAAAATGGTATTGGTGAGCAGCCGCAGTCATCGCCAACAGATTGTGGACAAGATGCGCGCCGCCTTGCGCATCACAAGTGAAAGAGTAAGCGGCAGCGTGGGGCTAAAAGTTGGCTTAATTAGCCGACGCCTTGCCGATCTCTATGTGC
>JBBQBY010000015.1:0-31880 GCA_038318235.1 Caldilineales bacterium | reverse complement strand
CCACGCGTTGTGTCAACGCAGAAAATCTGCCCAGGGCCCAGACGGCCTTTTTGCACAACGCGGCCCTCATCATAGGCCACCGCCCCCACTTCGCTTGAGCTGATCACAAAACCATTGTCCAAAATGACATAACGCGCCGGGCGCAAACCGTTGCGGTCCAAAATGGTGCCGACGATGCGCCCATCGGTATAGGTAACGGCAGCGGGACCATCCCACGGCTCCATCAACGCGCTGTGATATTGATAAAAGGCGCGCCGCTCTGGGCTGATTTCACCCACCGGCATCCGCTCCCAGGCTTCCGGCATCATCATCAATAGACCATGCCGAATGTCGCGACCGCTGCGCACCAACAATTCCAGTTGATTATCAAACTTGCCACTGTCACTGGTCTGTTGCCAGATCACCGGTTTGAGGAGATCGGTTTTGCCAGCCCAGACCGGATTGGCCAGATCGTTTTCACGGGCGCGCATCCAGTTTTCATTGCCCTGCAACGTATTAAACTCACCGTTGTGGCAGATCAAACGGAAGGGTTGGGCGCGTTCCCAGGTGGGAAAAGTATTGGTGCTATAGCGCTGATGAAAGACCGCTATCGCCGACTGGAAATCTGTGTCGCTGAGATCTGGGTAAAAATGGGTTAGCTCCTGCGCCAACACCAACCCCTTATAAACAATGGTGCGGCTGCTAAAACTGGCAATGTAAAGCCGCTGTACACCTGACGTACCAGAGGGCTTCTGCGCGCGATTTGTAATGGATTTGCGCGCCAGATAAAGCAGGCGCTCAAAATCGTCACCGGCGGCGCAGGCTTCCGGCGTGCGCCGTACAATCACTTGCTCCATCCAAGGGCGGCTGGCTTCTGCCCGACGCCCTAAAGCGCTATCGACCACCGGCACCGAACGGAAGGTCAGCACTTCCAGTTTTAATTCGCTCAGCACATCGACAGTGATCTGGCGGGCACGGGCGCGGTCGGCTTCATCTTGGCGAAAGAGAAACATCTGGCCGACAGCCAAATCGCCGGACGCAGGTGGTTCAATGCCCAGACGGCGCAGCTCGCGGCTGATAAATTCATAGGGCAGTTGCGTTAAGATCCCTGCACCATCACCGGTTTTGCGGTCGTCGGCGACCGCACCACGATGGGCATGGTTGCGCAGCGCCTCCAGGGCCATTTCAACAACGCGATGGCTCCGGCGGCCTTCGATATGGGCGACAAAGCCGATACCACAGGCGTCATGTTCAAAGCGCGGATCGTACATCCCTTGCTTGGGGGGTAGACCAAACGCGCCATTGGTAAAATTAGTCGAACCATCTGTCTTCAACATAGTGACTCCTCTTGATGAAACTGAATCTGCGAGTAGGCGTCTGCGCATGAATCGGCAACTATGCCGATTTTCTTCTACGTTGAAGAGCGAATGCTAGCGTCCGTAATTTAGATATATCCTACTTTCGGCGCGACCAGGATACTCGCGGCGAGTTACGCTTTGGATACAATTGCATTAATCAATAGACCTTTAATTATCGCCATCTTTGGCGAAAATGCCAAGAATTCTACCGGCTACAAGTGCAGAAGGAGACGCGAGACAAAGAAATAGGGCGACAAGCTTTGTCACACAGATGAATCCTGCGGCCAGATTATGTGGCCAAACTACGACAGGGCGTGATGAATCACGCCCCTACAGATCTGCCGGTGTAACACTACTTTACTGCCCATGCGTTCCATAAACCCAGAGGCCATCACTGGTGGCGGCAAAGAGACCGCCGCCACATAAAGTGGGTTGATAGACCAAATCCAGCACAGTGAAATTGGGTTGCCAACCGGCACCATCGGTGACCGGCGTCCAGTCAGCGGTAGCTGCCAGCGACTTCCGCCAAACGCCATTGGCTGTTTCGCCCGCATAGAGGACGTTGTCGACTAGCTCCAGGGTTTTAACAAGCGCCCCTTGGCGTCCAAAGGGCGTCCAAACATTACCAGTTTTAGCCGTTGTCCCTTGGTATACGCCATCGGATGTGGCAACGAAGATGGTCTCACCGTTAAAGACAAAACCCCACACATCAAGCGCTTTGCCAGTCAGACCACTGTTATTCTGCGGCAGAATTTGATAGTCGGTTAGTAGCATACGATGGACGCCAGTCATATCCGCTCCGATCCACAAACTGTCGTCTTGCGGTTGGATCGCATTGATATTTTGCGGCCCACCCACAGCTTGCCAGGTAATACCCTTGTCAGCGCTGCTAAAGACACCGTCGTCGGTACCGGCAAAGGCCTGCGTTGCAGTAAAAGCAACCGCATAGATGTTTGCATTCATGGCGCTCGGCGTAAATTGCCAGCTATCCGTGCGCCGTTGATAGTAGAGCACTTTATCACCGAAAGTGCCGACCAGGCCTTGATCCCCGCTAAAAGTCAGATCAATCACACGTACATCATGATTAACCCTTGCAAAGATCTGGTCATAGAGACAGGTTGCGCCGACATTGCCGCGATAAATGCCGCCGCCCTCATTCGCTTCACGCAAATCGCCAACATACAACCGTGGGTCGTTGGCGACTGATTGATCAATGGCCAGGCTAGAGAGCTTCAAGCCGGCGCCGCCCAGTTGTTGCCAGCTTGGCAGGATCGGGGTTGGCGTCGGTGCGCGACTGATCAGCGGCAAATAGACATTCGGCGTCAGCGGGATCGTGCCTTCGTAGACCTGTGCGCCACGCACCGGCAGGCCAACCAAGCTTGAGCCGATGCCAATGATCAACAAGAGTAAGCCGATCCAGTAGCGGCGGATCATGCTCAGCCAACCCTGCACACTCGTTGCCCATTTTTGCCCATCTAACTCACTTTTCATGGCTCACTACCTATGACTGGAAGCTGAATTTAGCTTCAAAAATCCGGTCTGGCTGACCAAATAAAAACCTCCGGCCAATCGCGCCGGAGGTTTCATCGCTTGACAAGCGTTCGCGTAAAAATTAGCGGCGTAGGGTATAGCGGTCCATCGAATCTACACGACGAGCCCTGCGACGCCTAAAAAGAAAGCCCACGGCTGCGGCTACTAAGATAAGTAATATCAATGCAAAAGCGGCAACAATCACGCTGTTGCCAACCAAAGGTTGGAGAAACGCATAAAATCTGGGGGTGCTAACCGTTGTCTCCGCGCTTAGCTGGGCAGTCGGTGATGGAGCCGCCGCATCGGCGACGGCAGGATTGATCAGCTTCGGCACGGTAAGCGTACCATTCGCCAGGTTGGCTGCCGCCTGGCTAGCCAATTGTTGGCCGGGCGGTTGTTGCACCAGATAGCTGGCTAGTTGCTTCATGTCGGTAGCCGAAGTTTGCAGCGCAATTGGCGCCAGTTTATCACCAGCAAAATCAACGACGGCGGCCAGTTGGTTGCGATCCAGATCTAATAATTTTTGAATCGCGCCATTGTCGTCCAGATTCAACACCGCTAACAACAGCTTTTGATCAAAGTCGGCTGGGGTTTTGCGCTGATAGACCCCATACTTCACCAGCCGATCCAGTTTATCGTCCGCAAGCTTGGCCCAAAGCAACGTCGTCTCAACCGATTTTGTGGTGCGCAAAATGTCTAGGGCCGGCGTTGGCAAGCCAAGCACCTGTTCAAATTGGCCATTCTGGATCGCGCTATCCAACGTGCTGCGGCCAGCGATTTCAATAAACGTGTTGACCAGGGTGGACAAGGCATTGATATGGTCGAGCGGCGTGCTGTCCAAAATCTGTTTAAAGGTGGGGTTTTCGCCCGCCACCATACAGACATATTGATTGACGGTGCAAAAATTGTTCCAATCGTCCATAATATCGACGGCAATTTCGAGCGAAACAATCGACACTTCTTGCGGCAAGCCATCTTTGACCGATGCGGCGATCTCACTGCGGATTTTGGCTTTGACCTCTTCGCCTTCTAAGGCCTCTTGAATTTGCGGCAACGCACCTTTGCCCCCCTGCCACAGATCCCAGGCAATCAGGCCAAGGCCCACAATCCAGCCGGCGATTGGAATTAATGACGCGCCCGCTTCGCCCAGAATGCGTTCGACAATGCCACCAGCAATGCGCTCGGCAATCCGCTCAGCCAGTTTCTGGGCAATCCGCCGCGAAATCTCCGTGACAATAATCAAACCGAGGCCGCCCAATGCTTTCCCATGCACATCGGTTGGGTTAACGGCGACCGCGTTGTTGGCCGCCATATTAACACCCTTAATTTCGACGCTTACCTTATCTTCAAAGGCCGAAAAGAGCGTCGCCGAATACCGTTCGCCGACATAAGCTTTCATACAGAGGAAGGCCGCCGAGGCTGCGCGCGCAAAGTTTGCCTCAATATCGTTGGAGATCTCTAGCGCGATCGCATTCGACAGCTCGGTAATCTTAGCTTTGAAGGTCGGGGACGTAAACGCGTCGTTGGCGATTTTCGTGGCAAACTGTTGGGCTTTGTCCGCCGACCAGCCCGACCACAAGCGGCTAAAATAGCCCTCATCATTACTCAACTGGCTGACGGCGCGCTCAACTTCGCCATTGATCGTCGCATCGACATTTAAGCTGGCCCAATGCCGCGCCACAACACTAGGGATATCTAGTCCGCTACTTTCATCAGTCAGCACTTGATGGGCGATTTTTTCAATTTCCGTGCGCAGTGCCTCTTGGTCAAGCTTGCTACAATCGCCATAGGTGTAATCGCTGGCAGGATTATCTGGCTGCACGGTTTGCGCATGGGCAGGCAGCGCCGACAGACAGAGCGAGCATATAACAAGGAGGCTGGCAAGTTTATAAAGTAAGTACTTCAATGGTCTATTCTGCAACCTGACGCCGCCGCGGCGTCTGAACAATTTTTTACAACTTTGCGGAATGCTAGCCAGCATACTCGCAACCCATGTAGGCGACGAGCAGCAAACCGGATCAAAATTCAACGATATTTAAATCCGTTACCATAGACAATTACTTCAATCGCGCCTTCAACAACCGTCGGATTGGTGATCTTGACGCCAATCACGCCATCGTAGCCGTGCGTTTTGGCTTTCTCATCCAAGTCTTTCAAAGCCTGGTTGACGGCATCTTCGATCATTTTCTCATAATGCGTCATCCGTCCGCCCACCAAGTTGCGAATATTCTCGCGAATATCTTTGATGACGTTGGCCGCTGCAACGACAACAACGGTCAACATTTCACCGATTTCAACATCTCGCGGTGGGTTCTGGGGTGGAATTTGATCTAGGCTAATAAGCACGATAGATTACCTCTTGCGTAAATTTGTGATCGGACTGACAAACCAGGCGAGTAGGGCAAAGAGCAAACGCAGGACGACGAGGGCGATCAACAATAAGCCAATGCCGATGAAGGTTGTCTGGCCCGTGCCATATTTATAAGCGAAAAGCTGCCAGGCAACGCCACCCGCAAATACATTCGTCACATCAGCAACAATCGAACCGACATCTTTAGGCGTTGCCAGAAAACGCAGCGAGGCATCCATGTCGGGGCTGGCAGCCAATTGCTTTTGGGCGGTTGGGCTGCTCAAATGGGCGACAATCGCCGGATCACTCATCACGTGCGCCACAAATTGATTTTTCTGTTCAGCATTCAACGAAGGCAAAATGGCCGCCACCGTTTTTAAATCTTCGGGGGATAGCCGGTTGACGACCGCATTCAAATTGCTGGCCGAGATGGTGAGTAAGGTCTCGATCACCGGCGGCACCAACAAAACCAGTTTGGCAACGGTTGGCTGATTATCAAGCGCCAGCAATTGTTGCAAAACCGGTTTGCTCAGATCGGTCGGGGCTTTATGGTTATACACCTCAAACGCCACCACCTTGTCGAGCGAACCACCTGCTTGGGCGGACCAATCCAACGCACTTTGGATCGACTTGGTCGCTTCGACAATCTTGTAAGCGCTCTCGGGCTGCGCCAACAATTGCTCCAGCGAACCATCGGTGATGGCCTTATCCAGACCAGTTTGCCCCAACGCGGTCAACACCACGCCAACCGCATTCACCAATTTTACCAAATCCGCTTGGTTATCCATGCGGTCCAAAATCGCTTTGAAGGCCGGATTCACCGTCGCTAAATCGAGCACCTGGCGAATATTCTTTTTGACATTGCGCCATTCGCTAAAAAGTTCGTTGGCAATATTGCGCGCAATTTGCGGTAGCTGGCGCTCTAATTCCGGCTTGACCGAGGCCACAATTTCATCACGAATGCCTGCTTTGACCTCGGTTGATTTTAGTGAGTCGCGAATCTGCGGCAGTGCGCCGTCCATGCTATTGTAGATGTCATAGGCGATCAGACCGGCGCCGACCAGCCAACCCACAATGGGGATCACCTCGGAACCGATGCGCCCAAGCACACGGGTGACGATCTGGCCGGCCACGCGTTCGGCAATCGTTTCGCCAATGTCCACCAGCACGCGGCGCGTCACTTGGGCGGCGACGATCACGCCGAGGCCACCTAACGCGCTCTTATGTTGGCCGATAATCGTCAAGATATTGGTGTCAGTGCCATTCGTGGCGGCAAATTGCGCCTTAGCTGTAGCACCCTGGACTTCTTCTTCAAACGCGCTCACCAATACGTTGGCATAGTTGCCTTTGATAAAGGTTTGCAAACAGAAGAAAGCCGCCGAAACGGATTCCGCCGACATGCTGGCGATTTTTCCCGACAAATCATCGGCTACGGCCACCGAAAGCGCGTCAATTTTGCTGCGAAAGGCCTCCGATTGAAAGGCCTCACTGGCAACCTCACGCGTCAATTCTTGCGCCTTGTCCGCCGACCAGCTGGACAAAAATTTGCTTAAAAGATCCTTTTCGCCTTTGACATGTTCAACCGACCGATCGATCTCGGTGTCGATCACCGTGTCAACTTCTAATTCGTTCCACTTGGCGGCGACAATCGCATTGATATCAACCGTAGCCAGCATCTGGGCAAATACTTGCTGGGTGACACGGTTTAGCTCATCTTGCAGCGCATCCTCAGACACAACATCGCATTGTTGCAAAGTTTGGTCTTGAGCACTTTGCAAAGGCGTGCTGGCATGGATAACGGTCGCGTTCAAGCCGATGCCAAGCAGCAACAGCAGCAAGAGGATCAACGATCGTAGGCGATAGGATTTTATCACGTTATAAATTCACCCGAAATATAGATCAACAAAAACAAGCTCCGCATCACTCAGACAGGCAGCACTTCATCCGCCGCCATATTCACCGCTGAACTTTCGGCATCGATGGCGCTCAGCAGTTTATTGATCGCCTGCATATAAGCTTTGGCGCTGGCGAATACAATATCTGTATCCACACCGCGGCCACTAAAAAGGCGGCGTCGATCGCGACCCTGCGCCGTTCTGCTATAACCGCGGCTCTGGGGCACTTCAATCCGCACCGTCACATCACCGTTAGCATCAATGCCTTCGGTAATTGCCTGCACCAAAAACTCAACCAGATTATTTTCCACGTGGATAATTTTGTCAATTGCCTTATAGAGTGCATCCACAGGGCCGGTGCCAATGCTGGACTCTGTAATTTCGCTGGCGGTCTGGTTATTGCGCAGCGTAACCACCGCGGTTGGAATGAGTTTGTTGCCGCATTGCACTTGCAGATGCAGCAATTCCCACGCTTCTACCGGTTGATAAATTTCATCACCGACCAGGGCTTCCAAATCGGCGTCGGTAACGGTTTTCTTCTTGTCGGCGACATCCTTAAAACGCTTAAAAACCTCGCCCAGTTCCTCTTTGTCCAGGTGATAACCCATCTCGTCTAGTTTGGTCTTCAAAGCATTACGCCCGCTGTGTTTGCCCAACACCAATCGGCTTTGATTCAGCCCAATCGTTGCCGCATCCATAATCTCATAGGTGCGCTTATTCTTCAACATCCCATCTTGATGAATGCCAGCCTCATGCGCAAAAGCATTTGCGCCCACAATCGCTTTATTCGGCTGGATCACCATGCCCGTATAGCGGCTGACCATGTCACTGGCCCGATGAATTTCTGTGGTGACAATATTGGTTTCGATCCCAAAGACCGGCTTGCGCGTGTGCAGCGCCATCACCGTCTCTTCCAGGCTGGTGTTGCCAGCGCGTTCACCAATGCCATTGATCGTCACTTCCATCTGGCGCGCCCCAGCTTGGACACCCGCTAAAGTATTAGCTGTTGCCATCCCTAAATCGTTGTGACAATGCAGACTAAAGACGACATCGCGCCCACCAGGGACGTTTTCGCGCAGATGTTTGATCAGGTGGCCATACTCTTCGGGTGTGATATAGCCGACAGTATCTGGAATATTTAAGGTGGTCGCGCCCGCTTGAATCGCCACTTCCAACACCTTGACCAGAAATTCGGGATCACTGCGCCCGGCATCTTCGGGGCTAAATTCCACATTCGGGCACAGGCTGGCCGCGTATTGCACCATGTCGCCCACCGTTTCCAACACATCGTCGCGGCTCATGCGCAACTTGTACTGCATGTGAATATCACTGGTGGCGAGAAAGGTGTGAATGCGCGGACGTACCGCCCCTTGTACGGCTTCCCAGGCTTTGTCGATGTCATTTTTGTTGGCACGCGCCAAACCAGCAATCACCGGGGGCGCGCTCCACTGGCCGTTTTTGTCCAGGCGCGGTGTACGGCCCACGGTTTCGGCCACTTGCTTGACGGCATCTAAATCACCAGGGCTAGCCGCTGGAAAACCGGCTTCCATGATATCTACGCCCAAACGGGCCAATTGTTGCGCAATATCTAACTTTTCTTGCGTATTCAATGTCGCGCCGGGGCTCTGTTCGCCGTCGCGGAGCGTAGTGTCAAAGATCAGGACCGTGTTGCCCTGCGCAATTTCACGTGCGTAGGCGCGCATGTCGGCAATCGCAAATTGGGTTACATCAATGGCTGGTGCTTCGCCGGATGGAGTTTCTGCGGCGTGAGGCGCACCATTCGTAGTATCCATTGTCCAAGCTCCTTCCGATTACGTAGCAGGATAGTGATACAGAGCACGCAGAGAAGACACAGAGTGCGCCAAGCAAGAGCAAGCGAATGGTAGGGTGTTTACTCGGTTGCGCCTTCTTTGCGCACTCCATGTCACTGTTTTTTCAGGCTGCTTGCGTCACGTAAATTTGGGCATAAACACACACAAATTAATCAGACCAATTATCCAACCAAGGCAATATCGACCGATGGCCGCATTTCGGCGCAAGTGGCGAGCACCTGATGAATGTTATTGTTCATAAAATTCTCAAACAATTCTTCATCAACCTGGTTGCCCTGATCGAGCGCGGTAAACGTCTGTTGTGAGAGAATATAATCGAAGCGCGGCGCCCATTTGCGGGTGCCGAGGCGCGCCGTGGTCGAGCAATTGTCCACCATGTACGCCACACCTTTGTAGTGCATGTACGGGTTCAAAGAATCGACGGCTTCGATGATCGACTCATTGGCGATTTCGGAATAAGGATGGCCGTGCTCTTTCAGCAAATCGACCTGCGCCATCATGGTCGCGATGTAAACGCCCGCCGTGACCGGGTTGATCGGGGTCTCTGGTTTCCGGTGGGCGCGCACGTTGACGCCCACCTGCCACATGGGCGTCCCATCAATTTTACCCATTGGATAGCGCTTGTGGCGATTGGCAGCTTCGACCACGCTGCGGATCTCATTGCCAGAAGCGACTTCGGTGTAGATCTCCATCAAGATTTGGAAGGCTGGACCGTACGCAGCGGAGTAAGCCCGACGGAATGTCTCCTGACCTTCCTCATCCAGGGCTTGATAGACCGACAAAATCCCATTTTTCGAGATCATGTGGCTGATCGGCCCGGTTATCGATTCGGTCGAGTCGATAAAGGCTTGTTCTGGTGATTCACCATGCGCCACAAACCAACGATAGAGGCTTTCCACGATGCCATGCACTGCCCCGAGCAAAATGCCACGTTCACCAAAAATGTCGGATTTATATTCCGATTCGAGCGTGGTTTGGAAGGTCCAGGGCGATCCCAAAGCCACCGACCAACCAAGCGCGTAATCGGTCGCCTTGCCATTGACATCCTGATGGATCGCAAAGCTAGAATTGATGCCCGCGCCATTGACTTCTTTGCCTTGCTCATACAACCGGCGCACGGAAGGACCCATACCTTTTGGGCAGACGGCGATCACATTAATATCAGCGGGGAAAGTCGCGCCAATGCCCTGCAAATAGCCAAGCAAGAAGCCATGCGACAGGCCAAGCGTTGCGCCAGGACGCATCGCCTTAAAAATTTCCTGGTAACTTTGCGCCTGCGCCGCATCCGCAATCAACAACAACACTAAATCGGATTCTGCAATTACGGCATACATCTCACCCAGCGTACCATTCGCTTTGGTAAAGCCAACTTTTTCTGCTTGGGCCATCGATGGCGAATTTTCGCGCAGGCCGACTTTTACTTTGATATCCGTGCCGACCAACGAATCGCGCAAGTTTTGCGCCTGGGCTGGTCCCTGGGATGACCACCCTAAAACCCCAATTTGCTTGATGCCTTCAAAAGCTTGCGGCAAAAGGGGGAAAAGATGGCGGCCGCCACGGACCACATATTCATCCGTATCGCCAATGCGGATTTTTTCTTTTTTAAACAATTTGGTGCTGAAATCCAGATTCATAGCAACTTTCTTCCTTTTGAAATTTATTTTGATTTTAGGCAATTCGGTTCTGTTGACATTGCCGATTGGCAGGGATAAATCCCGCAGCTGACAATAACAAGTGCCCTCAGGCACTAAATTCTCAGTCGCTGCGGCGACTTTTTACTGTCAGCCGCGGGATTTATCCCTGCTGCTAACCAATGGCACCCGAACCGAATTGTGGATGAATCATTGAATTTTACTTCACATTATTATACTGGGTAAAAAACAGGGCATGTTGGGTACACATGCCCTGTTTTTTTATTCAAGCTTTTGCGCAAATTAAACACCGCTTCGGGAAAACAGATCGGTGGCGGTCGCCGCTTCGATGCCATTGGAACGCGCACTCCAGACAGAGCTGCCGCGTTTACGCCTTTCGGAGCTACCGCGCAACATTGCCACGCGTCCGGTGCGCACCATTTCTGACACGCCAAAATTCTCCATCAAACTAATCAGCGAATCAACCCGGTCTTCTGAACCAACAATCTGCACCACCATCGAGTCGAGCGCCACATCAACCACTTCACCGCGGTAAATTTCGACAATCTGGATAATCTCGGAGCGCGTCTCTGGCGTGGTCCGCACCCGCATTAATGCCAGTTCGCGCACAACACTTAGGCGATCACTGATATTATCAATGCGCGTCACATCAATCACCTTGCGCATTTGCTTAATCACCTGATCAACCATATGCTCATCGCCATCGACCACAAAGGTCATGCGGCTGATGCCCACCTGCTCACTGTGGCCCACCTGTAAACTGTCAATGTTAAAATTGCGCCGGCGCAGCAAACCAGACACCCGGTTCAGCACACCAGGTTTATCGCGCATCCAAGCGACGAGTGTATGTTTCATAGTTTGTTCCTCCCTTTTAGATTGACGATTTTTGATTGACGATTTACGAAGTTGACTCGACGGCGTTGTTGCTTCTGCTTTCGAGAATTATTTGTCGAAAGCAGAACAATCTATGATGCCGAAATTACTTCGTAAATCGTAAATCAAAAAATCGTCAATGAATTTACCAACTCGGTTCCACGCCGCTATAGCCTTGCACCACCGATGGCTTTGGGCGACGGATCAATTCGTCCACCGCCGCGCCCGGCGCCACCATCGGGTAGACGTTGACTTCTTCTTTGACCCGAAAATCGATCAAGAAGGGGCCAGGTGTATTTTGCGCTTGCTCGATGGCAGCAACCACATGCTCAGGTCTGCGCACCATCAAGGCGGGGATGTCATAGGCATCGGCCAGCTTGACATAATCGGGTGAGAGCATCGGCGTGCCGGTATACCGTTTTTCATAAAAAATCTGCTGCCACTGGCGCACCATGCCCAAGAAGCCATTGTTGATAATGGCAATTTTGACGGGCAGATCGCGCTCTTGCTTGAGCACAGCCAACTCTTGCAGCGTCATCTGAAAACCACCATCACCGGCCACGGCCCAGACCAAGCGCCCTGGTTGCGCCATCTGCGCGCCGATCGCGGCGGGCAGAGCAAAACCCATTGTGCCCAGGCCACCACTGGTCAATAATTGCCCGGCATGATCGTGGGTATAATATTGGCTTTCCCACATCTGATGTTGCCCCACATCCGTTACCAGGATCGCCGGGCCATTCTTGGCATTCTTGGAACAATGCCAAAGTTGGCGGATGACAAACGGGGGAATCAATTCATCCACCTCATAGTTGAGAATATCAGTTTCTGTGGTCTCTGTGCGCCACTCATCCAATTCTTGCAACCAAACTTGATGGCGACGCGCCACAATCTGTGGTAACAATTCTGGCAACGTTTTCGCCAGATCGCCGATCACCGCCACATCTGGCACAATATTCTTGCCCACTTCGGCTTTGTCTAGTTCAAAATGGATGATCTTGGCCTGTTTGGCAAAGCGGTCCAAACGGCCCGTAATCCGGTCGTCAAAGCGCATGCCCAACGCAATCAAGACATCGCAGGCTTGAATCGCGCGATTGGCGAAGGCTTCGCCGTGCATCCCCCCCATGCCCAAGCTAAGCGGATGACTTTCGGGGATGTTACCTGTGCCCAGCAGGGTGGTGACCACCGGAATTTCGGCGCGTTCCACCATTTCCAGCAGTTCACGGCTCACCCCGGCCAGTTGCACGCCATGACCGGCCAACACAAGGGGGCGCTCGGCCCGATTGATCAACTCGGCGGCGCGCCGTATAGCGTTGGAATCAATCTCTGGCCAGGGTTCAAAACCGGGCAATTCAACAGGAAGATTGTAGTCAAACCAACCAGTGGCATTCTGCACATCTTTGCAAACATCAACGAGGACAACACCGGGGCGGCCTTCGCGGGCAATATAGAAGGCTTCTTTCATAATTTGGGCGAGTTCATTCACATCCGTGACCAGGTAGTTGTGTTTCACCACTGGCTGCGTCACGCCAACCACATCGGCCTCTTGAAAGGCATCGGTGCCCAACAAATTTGTCGGCACTTGACCCGTGATCGCCACCATGGGGATGCTGTCCATCTGCGCCGTTGCCAATCCCGTCACCAAATTAGTGGCGCCAGGTCCACTGGTAGCGATACAGACGCCGACTCGCCCAGTCGCACGTGCATAACCATCGGCCATATGAGCTGCACATTGCTCATGGCGCACCAGCACATGGTGAATTTTGCCTTCCGCCTCATATTCAGATAAGGCGTCATAGGTCGGCAAGATGGCACCACCTGGACAACCAAAGATCAGATCGACGCCTTCGCGATAGAGCGCTTCCCAGATCATCTGCGAACCCTTCATCTGTTTGCGTTCACCAGTCCTGGCAGGCTCAGTCGTTTCATGGCGTCCATTTTGAATAGCCTTCTGCATAAGTTTCTCCTTAGTATATTCATTCCCTACTTACGTATTGACTGCTTATGGTTTTTTATTAGTTACGTGGTTCATTGCCTAAGCTGCTTATCCTTCGTCGAATACGACTACTATCAAATACGACTACCGATTTGTCAATTAATCCTTAATTTGTCAATCAACCACTGCGGCTTAGTTTCTATAAAAACAGCTAAAAACAAAAAAACTCTTCCCGGTTGGGAAGAGTCTACAGTGACCTAGCGTAGTAAATAGAACCTACGGGCTACGCTTCTCCAACCACTAACGGCTTCCGGTCAATAAGAATTACGACCAGAAGCTGGCGAAGGATGCGGACTACTACAAGCACGTCAGAAAGCAAAGCCCAAGGTTTCATAAAAGGTAAGGTATACCGTAGCTTTCAATATCAGCGTTCGCGGCAGGATTTTGACGTTCAATCATTTCACTTTGAATAGTATAACGAAGGTAGGGGGCCTTGTCAACTGTTTCATTTGGTTAATTTCATCACGCGCGGGTTTATGTACAATTACTTAGTGAAGAAGAAAGGTTAATAGCCTAATTATAAACTGACAATTTTCCAAAAAAATTAATAGACAAAACAGATAAAGGTCGCACAATCGTAGGTGCGATTTTTAACCGCACAGCTTGGGTAAACCAGCCAAGTGCGGTTAAAAACCGCACCTACGAAAAAATAATTGATGCAAAGTCTATTTGTTTTCTCTATTAAGAATATATTGCAGCGTACAAAAAAAGGTCAGCGATTTGTAACGCCTTCGTTCTGACATCCGCCTTATACTGAACGCCAAGTTATATCGTCATGAATAAACCACATCGATCAATCCATCAATAGATCCATTAAGCCAGATAACTTCTCGCGATGACTTCTATTGATTGCGGCGAATAATTGTCAAGCACAAGGGCTTTGCCAAGTTATTACCACTATTAAGGGAGTCGTTTTATGGAGTTATTAAAGTACGCTAAAAGAATACAAATAAGGTTAGAGGCCACTAAGCGCATAAAATTTTCCACTGAATCAGCGCACTGGCGCGTTGGTCAAATTGGGTTACGGATCTTCCTCTTGATCAGCCTGGTCGCTGGCGCGATCATACCTGGGCAAAGCAGCTTTGCCGCCGGTGCGATTACAGGGACAGTCTTTCGTGACCTGAATGCCAATGGCAGCTTCGAGAACGCCACTGAGCCTGGCGTCGCTGGCGTCACTATCACAGCCTACGATGCAGCAGGCGCCAACCAGGGCAGTGAGTTTGGGTGACTATGTCTGGATCGACCAGAACAGCAATGGCTTGCAGGATGAGGGAGAAAAACCGCTGGCCGATGTACTGGTCACGCTGTTCGATGGGCAAGCGAATCAAATAGCCACCACGATCACCGATGCTAGCGGGTTCTATCAGTTTTCCAGCTTACGGCCAGGCGACTATATGGTTGGCTTTACGCGGCCTGCCGGCTATGCTTTTACCCAAGTAAATCAAGGCGGCGACCTCAGCAAAGATTCGGATACGGATCAAGCAACGGGGCGCACCGTTGTGACGAGATTGAGCAGCGGCGAGCATGATCTCACTTGGGATGCGGGTCTCACCCCAACCTCGATCGCGGCGCTTGGTGGTCATGTCTGGGACGATGGTTTGTCTGACCGTGCCGATGGTGAACGGGCGACGAATGAAAATTTGCTCAAAGGCGTGATTGCGGTGCTACTCGACGCCACTGGCAAAGAAATTTCACGCACACTGACCGCCGCTGATGGCACTTATCTCTTTGACAACTTGCCACCCGGCCAGTATCAAGTCACCTTTGAGTTAGCGCCAGGCTTTGCGAGTTTTACCCTCAATCATACGGGTGACCATAACAGTGATGCCAATCCGATTACAGGACAAACCGTCTTAATCACACTCGCCGCCGGTCAGCGTGACCTAACGTGGGATGCCGGCTTTGTCACCCAACCGACCGATATCGACAATGGTCACGAGCCGCACGCGCATCAGCAGCTCTTCTTGCCACTGGTGACAAGATAAAGAAACTTCGTACAATCAGGTAAACGTAGGGGTCAGGCATGCCTGACCCCTACGTTTACCTGATTTATCCATTTTTTGCTAAAACCTAAAGCGGAGGAGTGTTCACTTTATGCCAGGGCAGGCTAACCACAAAACGGCTACCCTGGTCGGGTTTACTCTCGATCGCGATCTCCCCGCCCAGGGCAGCGATAATACGTTTGATAATGGCCAACCCAAGCCCTGTCCCACTATTCTTCCGCGTAAGACTGGAATCTAGCTGGACGAAAGGCTGGAAGATCAATCGCTGTTCTTCGAGCGAAATGCCAATGCCGGTGTCCCAGACAATAAAGCAGACCCGATTCTCAGCCACCTCACCAACAATTTGCAAACCCACTCGACCATCTTCTGGGGTAAATTTAACAGCATTATCCAGCAGATTCACCAGAATTTGCTTTAAGCGCCGTTCATCAGTCATCATCAGTGTGACAGCGTTATCATAGTCAAAGACTAGTTCAATCCGCTTTTTCATGGCATGCTCTTGCACTAATTCGAGACTGGCCTGGCAAACCGTTTTCACAACGACCAGATTTGCGGCTAATTCCAATGCCCCCGCTTCAATTTTCGCCAGATCAAGGATATCATTGATTAGGGTGAGCAGATGATATCCACTTCTATGAATACTCTGGAGGGCCTTCTCTTGTTTGGCGCTCAATTCACCGTAAATTTTTAACTGAAGCGCTTCCGTCAAGTTGAGAATTGCCGTCAATGGCGTGCGTAATTCGTGGCTGATCGTAGCCAAAAATTCATCTTTCAAACGGGCCGCCTGAACTAGCTCGGCGTTGGCGACGCTGAGGGCCAACGTGCGTTCGCTCACCCGCCGGGTTAGTAAGGCCCGTTCTTCTTCCAATTCACGCGTACGCTCCGCGATGCGTACTTCCAGGCCCTCGTTGAGGGTGACATTCTCAATCGTAACGGCTGCTTGATTCGCAAAAATCACCAGTGGCGGCAAGTCTTCTTCTCGAAAGCGATTGCGCACCGCGCGATTTTCAACATAAATCGCCCCGATCGCTTTGCCACGCGTAATTAAAGGCACACACATCACAGAGTGGAGCTTAAGAAACGTAATACTATCCTGCTGATTAAAGTAAGGCTCGTTCACGGCATCGCGTAAAATCAAGGGTTGGCGTTTTTCTATAATTTGCGCCAACACCGATCGGCTGATCTGGTCGGCAGCATCAAGCACTGGTATGCCATTGTAGTGACATGCCACGCGAAAATCCAACGTCCCATCGCTTTGCACAAGCACAATATAGCCACGTTCAGCGCCCACCAGATGAAGGGCCTCAATCATGACGTGCTCTAACAAGGGAGTCAATGTGCGCGTTTCGGCCAGATGGCGGCTAACCTCAAGAATATGTTCCAACAGCTCTTGATTCATAATTACCTTCAGAGATGACCTGTAATAAGAGGGATAGGCTAGCTATTATATATACCAAAAGCGTCTTATACTGTAAGAATCGATCTAAAATATGCGGATGGGTTTTATCATCGGTAAATGGATCAGAAACATCGTCGGTTGTCAGTGGCAGGATTTCATGGTAACGGTAGACCCAACCACTATGGTTTATTGATCGAAAGTCAGTTCGCATGCATGTCGCCCTGCTATCGCTTCAAGCGAAAGTTTGACACAGAGATATGTAAGCTCTATAATGGCAGAGTTTGGCACTGTCCATTTTTTGTAAGCGCAGATTTTGTAAGCGTAACTAATGTGTCAAGCAGGTGGCATCCCCGTGATGGCGAATGGACATTGTTGTAACAACATGAGTTGGAACAACATTAAGTTATAATCGTATGACGATAAGCGCGGTCTACTTGCGTTCTAATCTACTTTGTCAGCAACCTAACAAATAGCTAAAATATAGGCGAACTATGCGAAATAACACAGTAACATTGGTTATTATTCTTTTGCTCGTACTAGCAGCAGTTTACATTGTGCTGCCCGTTAGCCATCCAAGTTGGCTAGAACGCTCGCGGTCTTCCGACCCGAATGCACAGCGCGAACCGCTCGATCTAAAATTAGGGTTAGATTTGCGCGGTGGCACGCAGGTGTTGCTCCAGACGAAATTACCCGAAGGTCAGGCGATCCCAGATGGGGCGATTAATGCCGCGAAGGCGATTGTTGAGAGTCGCGTTAACGGGCTGGGGGTTTCTGAAGCGGTCGTGCAGGTTCAGGGGGCGAATCGCTTGATCGTTGAGTTGCCGGGCGTCAATAATCCAGACCAAGCCGTCGAAACCTTACGCTCCACCGGTCAGCTTGAATTCATCGACCCGGAAGGCACGCAAATGGCAAAAGATATGGTGCTCAATACCACCAATCGTCCGACAGCCGCCAAAGATTTGCAAAAGACCACCGCCATTAGTAATACAGCACAGACACTCAGCAACCCCTATCCCGACCGCGTGTTCAAAACCGTTATGACGGGTGACATTCTACGTTCAGCAATTGCCACCCAGGATCAATATAACCAATGGCAGATCAATTTTGAACTGACCGGTGATGGCAGCACAAAATTTGGTAATTACACAAAGGAGCACATTGGCAAGCAGTTGGTCATCGTGCTTGACGGTCGAGTGCTGTCGGCGCCTTCGATTAATGCAGTGATCACCGACCGGGGCCAGATTTCAGGCAGCTTTACACGCGATGAGGCAGAATCGTTGGCAGTGCAGATGCGCTACGGTTCATTGCCCGTTCCCTTGGAAGTCATTGATAAACGGACGATTGGCGCCAGCCTCGGCCAAGATTCTTTAGATCGCAGCTTGCGCGCGGGCATTATCGGGCTCGTGGCGGTTTGTATCTTTATGTTGGTGCTCTACCGTCTGCCTGGTCTGCTGGCTTGTGTCGCCCTCCTCATTTATATCCTTTTCAACTTGACAATTTTCAAGTTGATTCCGGTAACCTTGACGTTGCCTGGTTTGGCCGGTTTTATTCTGTCGATCGGCATTGCGGTGGATGCCAACATTCTGATCTTTGAACGAATGAAAGAAGAATTGCGCGCCGGCCGTCCTTTACATTCAGCGATTGAGGCTGGCTTTACCCGTGCCTGGCCGGCGATTTTTGACAGCAATGTCTCCACCATCATCACTTGTATTGTGCTCTTCTGGTTTGGGAGCACCTTTGGGGCAAGCATTGTCAAAGGCTTTGCAATTACGCTGGCGATTGGTGTAATGCTTTCCATGTTCTCGGCGGTCGTGGTCACGCGGGCGTTCATGCGGGGCTTCCTATCCAGCAATGCACGGACATTGTTGGAATCGCGCAGCATGATTGGCCATTAGCATCAGTGGGCTGTCATCAGCAGCCCACAACAGTGACAAGAGCTTTAATTAATTACGCATAGAGTCGCCGCAACCGGCGTTTTTACACAAGATTGAGGACGCGAAATTTATGTATAGAATTATGGAACGACGTGGTTTTTACTTTGCAATTTCGCTGGTGCTCACATTGCCGGCCGTTATCTATATGATCTGGTCACTGTCGACGAAAGGGACGTTGCTCCCCTTGAGTATCGACTATACCGGCGGCACTTTGTGGGAGTTGCGCTTTAGCAAGGCTGTAGATCCAGCGGACGTACGCCAGATCTTTGTGGCTAATGGCTTCCCAGATACATCGGCTTTTACCGTGGAAAATGACCGCACGGTGGAAGTTAAGTTTAAAAATATTGGGGCAGACGAAAAAGCCAGGCTCCAGCAGAAATTGAAGGATAAATTCGGTGTGGTGGAAGAGCAATCCTACCGCAGTATTGGACCTTCAATTGGGAGCGAAATTAGCAAATCGGCGGTGCTGGCGGTCGGGGTTGCCTCACTCTTGATCTTGCTCTACATTGCCCTGGCTTTCCGCCATGTGACGCATCCATTCCGCTTTGGCGCCTCGGCGGTGGTCGCCTTGATCCATGACATCCTGGTGGTTATCTCGTTTATTTGTATCATGCACTTGATCGCCGGTTGGGAAATCGATGCGCTCTTCCTCACGGCCACCATGACGGTGATTGGGTATAGCGTCAGCGACACGATCGTCGTCTTTGATCGTGTGCGAGAAAACTTCCGTCGTCATCGGGGTGAAACCTTGAGCATGATTGCGAATCGTAGCATTATCGAAACTGCCCACCGCTCATTGGCCACCCACGTCACCACTTTGTTGACGTTGACAGCGATCTTGGTATTGGGTGGACCGACCTTGCGCCAGTTTACAGCGACACTGTTGGTTGGAATTTCTTCGGGCACCTATAGCTCGATTTTTAATGCCTCAGCATTGCTAGTCGCTTGGGATGAAGGTTCTTGGTTGCATAGAGAAGACGCTGCTAGCCAGCCGACGAACGGACAAACCGCACTGGCCTAGAGCAATTGATGCAGTGCTGCCGATTGACTCGTTGCATCCGTTAATACGCACACTGCTTGGCGATGAAGGCGGGCAACTCACTTTGCAAGCCCACAGCGGCGGAGCGCTCATCGCTTCGCCGCTTTCTTTTGCAATCGCGTATGACCCCAGTAAGAGTAAATTTGTTGCGCTGATGTCAGCAAGATCGGCTTGACGCTGGCAGCGAATACCGGTAGAATGCGTCTAAGCAAGGTCGCCATTCTATGCTTCCAAATTCGTTTCTACCAAGTGCGTCTCTGGTGAGCAAGCCGGAGCGTAAGGCGGGCAATTTGTATAGGCCACATTTTCTGCTGTTTGTCTTGTCAATCTTGGGTGGGATCTTTCTTTGTGGGTTTGGACCGCCGAGCTTAGTTGACCGCACAGTTCTGCCGACCCAGCGCCTGACGGCCAGCGAGATCCGGCAATGGAGCCAGCGCCAACAATTGCCGACGTTAACGGCTAAGGCATTGTTACTTTATGACGTAGATGCCGATAAAACGCTCTTTGCCCGCAATGCAGATACGGCGTTGCCGCCCGCCAGTTTGACCAAACTAATGACGGCGTTACTCGTACTAGAAACCAACGATCTAACGGCAACTGTCACCATCCAGGGCGCAGATCTGATCGGTGGCTCTAGTATGAATTTGCAGGCAGGTGAGACCTTAACGATAGAGCAACTCTTATGGGGTTTACTAACCGTTAGCGGCAATGACGCCGCCGCAGCCTTGGCCCGCCATACCGCCGGCAGCGTTGCGGCCTTTGTGGAGCAGATGAATCAGCGGGCGACAGCGCTGGGCCTCAAGCAGACGCATTTCGTCAACCCAGAAGGCAATGACGCCGATCAGCATATCACAAGTGCGAACGATTTGCTCGTTCTGGCGCGCAAAGACTGGGCGTTTCCGCTCTTTCAAAAAATTGTCGGCACCACTGATATCACCGTTGCTGGCCATGATCTGCATAACACCAATGAACTACTCGGAAAGTTTCCCGGCGCGAATGGCATCAAGACGGGGACAACCGACAATGCCGGTGAGTGTCTGGTCGCCAGCATTACGCATGCCGGCCATCAGATCTTGAGCGTCGTACTGGGTAGTAGTGATCGGTATAGCGATACGATGGCTTTAGATGCAGTTTATCAAGCCAATTATACCTGGGTGGATGGCGATCTGAGCGAGATTTCTGTGCTGAATCGCGTTTATGCGCCTGATGGTTCGTTGTGGTATTTGCGGGCGACCGGTACGCCGCCAACCCTGTTGATCCGGCGCGGCGATGATGCGACATTGCAAACCTATCGTCTGCTCCAATTGCCACCGGCCAATCAAGCCTGGCAATCTGGCATGACAGTCGGTGTGATCGAGTGGCGCCTAGGGGATCAAGTGATCACGACCCAACCGTTGCTGCTTTGGTAGTTCAGAATTGACAATTTTCAATCGTTAATCGTTAGTTTTATGCTTGCCGTGTTGGCAATTATCCATTAGGAAATTTATGAGCGAAGAACGTTTACAAAAGATCATAGCCGCCGCCGGAGTAGCCAGTCGGCGCGTCTGTGAACAGATGATTGTCGATGGCCGCGTGCAGGTGAATGGGCATACAGTCACAGAATTGGGCACAAAGGTGGACCCCGATGTTGTGCAAATTTCCGTGGATGGCAAGCCTGTGATTATGCCGAAACGGCACCTTTACCTAAAGCTTCATAAACCACGCGGGGTGATCAGTGACATTGGTGGCGAACCTGGTGAACGCCAAACCGTGGCCGATCTATTGCCGCCCGATTTGCGCCGAGTTTTTCCCGTGGGCCGGCTTGATCTGCACAGTGAGGGCTTAATTTTGTTGACCGATGATGGCGAGTTGGCGCACAAGCTCACCCATCCACGCTTCCAACATCCGAAAACTTATTTTGTGTTGGTTGCGCAACGCCCCACTCAAGAAGCGCTCACCCAATTTCGGACCGGAATTGATCTGCCGGAAGGTCGCACTGCGCCGGCCCAAGTTCACGTGGTAGAACACTTGCCGCCAGATTTATTCTTAAGCAAAGGCCCAAACGAAGGCATCTGGCTCGAAGTAGTGTTGCGTGAAGGCAAAAAACGCCAGATTCGCCACATGACCGCCGCGATTGGCTATCCAGCCCTACGTCTTGTACGCTGGTCGATCGGTCCACTCACGTTAAGCCGCTTGAAGCTAGGCCAAAATGAACATTTAACCCGCAGTGAGGTTTCAGCCTTGCGCGAAATGGTGGCCACCCCCAGCAGCCGACCGGCCCTAAGTGAGACAATTGACAAGCGGCGCATTCCATCGGCGCAACGTAGGCTAACCACCGGTAAAACAGCGGCCAATCCCAAAAGTGCTGGCCGGCCCCAAAGAAAGCAAAGAGTACGGCATGATTGATGGCAAGCCTACCCCTGAATTAGCAAAAACAGATGAGCTTTCGACCTTGATTACGGCGTTCCGCAGTTTGCACCCCGCCATTGTAACGTTAGACGGGCCAGCCGGATCGGGCAAAAGTACGGTTGGCCATCAATTGGCCGACATGGTCAATTTTTTATTCTTTGACACGGGCGTAATGTATCGCGCGGTCACCTGGGCAGCCTTAGAGCGCGGGATAGATATGGGAGATCAGGAACAGATCAGTCAACTGGCCGCCCATCTACCCATTGATGTTATGCCCGCCGCCGCCCAAGAGACCGATGGTCGCCAGTGTACGGTTATGATTGATGGTATCGATATTACACCCCAATTGCGCACACCTGAGGTTGATCAAAATGTCTCAATCGTCTCGGCCTATGCAATTGTCCGGCAGACGTTGAGCGGCAAACAGCGTCATCTAAGTCATTATTATGGGGGAAGCCGTGCCGAAAAAGCTGGGATCGTCATGGCTGGGCGTGACATTGGCACCGTTGTCGTGCCCGAAGCGCCCCTGAAAATTTATCTGGATGCCACCAGTGATGAACGAGCCCGACGGCGTTACGAAGAGATGCGCGAACAGGGCAAAAACGCCGAGTTGAATACCGTCCTAAAGGGGATTCTACAACGCGATGATCTTGACAGCCATCGTGAGGTTTCACCCCTGCATCCCGCCGCCGACGCCATCATCATCGATACATCCGCGCTCTCACCAGAAGCGGTCGTGATGGAAATTTTAAGGCTGGCTTATAAGGCCATCGGTCATTAGGTGATCAGTGAAAAGCGCATTCGATCTCACTGATCACTCACCACTACCATCTAAAACACAATCAGACGAACTATGTCAAACTATTCATTGACCAGAGACCAAAAACTGGAAATTTACTATTGGATGCGATTGACGCGCACGTTCGACGATATTGCTGTGGCCTATTGGAAGCAGGGTCGCGGCGTTGGGGGTATGTTCAGTGAGCGCGGTCATGAAGCGATCAGCGTCGGTACGGGCTATGCTTTGGCGCCAGAAGATGTGGTGGCGCCGCTGCATCGCGATCTGGGCTGCTACTTATTGCGCGGGCTGACCTTGCGCCGCATCTTTTCTAATTTATTAGGTCGTGCCACCGGCACCAATGGCGGACGTGATGCCAATATGCATGGCTCTGGCGATATGAGTTTAAATTTGGTTGGATTTATCAGCCACTTGCCGCAAACCATACCCGTAGCACTAGGCGTCGCCATGAGCTTTGTCTATCGCAATGAACCACGCGTCGCCATGACCTACATTGGCGATGGCTCAACCCAAGCTGGGCTTTTCCATGAAACGCTCAACATGGCCGCACTCTTCAATGCCCCACTGGTGTTGATTGTCGAAAATAATCAATACGCCTATTCAACCCCACTATCGCAACAAATGAAGATCCAGGATATTGCCACGCGCGCCGCTGGCTATGGCATGCCTGGCATCATCGTCGAAGGCAACGATGTCGAAGCGGTCTATGCGGTCACCAAAGAAGCGGTGGAGCGGGCGCGGGCCGGTGGTGGCCCGACCCTGATCGAGGCCAAGACCATGCGCATGATGGGTCATGCCATTCATGACGGCGCCGAATATGTGCCGCGTGCGTTGTTGGCAGCGTGGGAAGCGAAGAACCCAGTCATCCATTTTGAACAACAGTTGCTGGCCCAGGGTTTAGCGGATCAAGAAGAGCTAGATGAAATCAAGCACCGTTGTGAAATCGAGGTCGCCGACGCGATTGAGTATGCAGAAGCTGCGCCCTTGCCCGACCCCGCGACTGTTGAACAGGGTGTCTATGCGATGTAACGCGACCTCTCCCCCCGCCCGTGCAGGGGAGGGTTAGGGACACTGCCATTCAGTTAAGGAAAATGAGGTTTATAACCGCACGATTGGTGGATTCCCCAAGCACGTGCGGTTACAAACCGCACCTACGCATCCTTAACTGAATGGCAGGGGAGGGTTAGGGAGAGGTCCCGCATAACCTACCACTCATTCGACAACAAAGTATCTTGAAAAATCGCCCTACGCACGCCACGCTGGCCACAGAAACGATTATGAGTCAAATAGCCAATAATTTCGGGTTTTCAGATGTAGAAAAAATTGCGGATACAAATCGCGAACTTACTTATATCGCGGCGATCAGCGAGGCACTCCGCGAAGAAATGCGGCGCGATCCGAATGTCTTTGTCATGGGCGAAGATATCGGCGGCACATTTGGAGGCGCGTTTAAAGTCACCAAAGGGTTTACCGAAGAATTTGGCGAAAAACGCGTGCTCAATATGCCAATGGCCGAATTGGGCTTTGTGGGCGCGGCCACCGGTATGGCCTTGATGGGCTTGCGCCCTGTGATCGAGATGCAATTTGCCGATTTTATCTCGACCGCCTTTGATAGTATTGTCCAATTTGCGGCGACCAATCATTACCGCTGGGGCGCGGCCGTGCCCTGGGTGATTCGGGCACCCAGCGATGGGGGTCTGCGCTCGGGCCCCTTTCACAGCCAGAATCCAGAGGCTTGGTTTGTCCACACACCCGGGCTAAAAGTCGTCGCGCCAGCGACACCAGCAGATGCCAAAGGCCTCCTACTGGCCGCGATCCGCGATGATAATCCAGTGATCTACTTTGAAAGCAAGCCGCTCTATCGCTCGGAAAAAGGTTATGTCCCACCCGGTGATTATGTGGTGCCGATTGGCCAAGCGAACCTGGCGCGCACGGGCAACGATCTTTCGATTATCACTTATGGCGCGCAGGTGCGCGAGGCGTTGACGGCCGCCGAGCAATTGGCCACAGAAGCTATTGACGTCGAAGTGCTTGATCTGCGCACCCTCAAGCCGTTGGACAGCGAGGCGATTTTGACCACAGCGCGCAAGACCGGCAAGGTGCTGATCGTCCATTCCGCCAATCGTCTGGTGGGGGTTGGCGCCGAGGTCTCGGCGCTAATTTCCGATCAAGCTTTTGAATGGCTCGATGCGCCGATCCGCCGCCTGGGTGGATTGGATACCCCCATTCCTTTCAGCCCGCCGCTAGAGGATGCCTACCGGCCCAATGCGGCGAAGATTGTGCAGATGGCAAAAGAACTGGCCGCCTTTTAAAGTACAGACCAAGCAAAAGCCGCCATCTAACCATGAAACTCGCCACCCTCTGTTATATCAAAGCCAATGGTCGCACCCTGATGCTGCATCGCATCAAAAAACAGGCGGATATGCACGCGGGCAAATGGAATGGACTAGGTGGCAAGTTGTTGCCCGGCGAAACCCCAGAACAGTGTGTGCTCCGCGAGATCGAAGAAGAGAGTGGTCTCAAACTGACCAACCCACGCTGGCGCGGCGTGCTCACCTTTCCCGCCTTTAGTGCCGAAGAAGACTGGTATGTCTTTCTCTTTGTCGCCCACGAATTCACCGGCGAATTGATCGACTCGAATGAGGGCGTCTTGCGTTGGATCGATGACAGCGAACTGCTCAACCTGAATTTGTGGGCAGGCGACAAGATTTTTCTAAAATGGCTCGAACAGGCGAACTTTTTTTCCGGCCAATTTATTTATCAAGATGGGGCGTTGAAGGAACACAGCGTCGTATTTTACACGGCTGAAGGCGCGGTCAGTGAAGAAGTTCATATTCATAGTGGCCAAAGGGCACAATCGCCCATAACCTCGCCAGAATCAACATTTCAGCCGATTTATCAGCCAGTCGATGACACCTATTGCTGGATGTGTAAAGGCCCGGTCGTCAAGCGTCATTGTAAAATCATCTGCCAAATTTGTGGGTTCACGCGCGATTGTGGCGACCCCTAAACATAAAGGATCCTATGACCGAGCTCATGCGAATTTTTGATGTAGCAACCGCCCAAAAGACAATTCTGCGCCGACCCGCTTGGGATGAAATTACCGTGCCCGATCTGCTGGCCGATGGCATTGCCGCGATCTTTGGCGAGCGCCTGACACCCGATGAGGTCGTGCGCCGCATCCTGGCCGATGTGCGCCAGCGCGGTGACACGGCCTTGATCGAATGGACACAACGGCTCGACCACGTGGACCCGGTCACGTTGGTGATCACACCAGCGCAGATTGAAGCGGCGTATCAACAAGTCGATGCCACCACCGTAGCCGCCTTGAAATTGGCCGCCCAGCGCATCGAAAGTTTCCACCGCCGCCAGCCCGCGTTGAGTTGGATTCATAACGACGCCGAAGGCACCCTGGGCCAACTCGTGCGCCCGATCCAGCGGATTGGCATCTATATTCCGGGTGGCAGTGCGCCGCTGCCCAGTTCTTGTTTGATGACGGCGATTCCAGCACGGGTGGCCGGTGTGCCGCACGTAGCAATTATCACACCGCCGCAACGCGCCACCGGGCTACCGCATCCAGCCATTCTCGTCGCCGCCGACATTGCCGGGGTGCATGTTGTCTATGTGGCCGGTGGTGCTCAGGCCATTGGCGCGCTGGCTTTTGGCACGGAAAGCGTCAAATCTGTCGATAAAATTTGCGGCCCTGGCAGCCTTTTTACAACCTTGGCCAAGCGCCAGGTCTTCGGCATCGTCGGCATTGACGGGCTACCTGGCCCCACCGAGACCGTTGTGATCGCCGACGACAGCGCCGCCCCCCAATTTGCCGCAGCGGATCTGCTCGCGCAGGCCGAGCATGATGTGCTAGCCAGTGCGATTCTGCTGACGCATAGCCGCAGCATGGCCGAAAAGGTGCAGGCCGCGGTGATGGCTCAGTTGGAAGAATTAGGCCGTTCCGAGGTGATTGCTGGCTCGCTCAGCCGGGGCAGCGGCATCGTGGTGACCGAGAATTTGGCGCAATCGCTGGCCTTATGCAACGCCTATGCACCCGAGCACCTTTGTCTGCTCGTCCAAGACCCGTGGCAACACCTGGGTGCGGTGCAAAATGCCGGTGGCGTTTTCCTGGGTGAACGGAGCTTTGAAGTGTTGGGGGATTATGTGGCCGGCCCCAGCCACGTCATGCCCACAGGTGGGACGGCACGCTTTGCTAGCCCGGTCAACGTCAATGATTTTGTAAAGATTATCAGTGTGATCGGCCTGAATGAACAGGCGTTGCAGGCAATCGGTCCCGCCGCCGAAACCCTGGCCAATGTGGAAGGCTTGACCGCGCACGCCGCGGCGGTGAACAAACGGTTAAATGATTAGACAGTTACGGCAAGTCCGTGATGGAAATTTGCTTGTTCGCAACTTCAGTTTACGCCGATATCGATACTTCGGAAAATAGAGTGGCCCCTATGATATAGATAGAACTATATCATTTTTTCAACTAGATCCCAGTGAGATAGAGACAGTTAGACGGAATCCGCGCGCATCATCCAAATACTGATGCTACCTAACTCGCGTAGAGATAGTTTAGCAGATTCCGACTAAACTCTCTCTACGCTGCAAACTTAACTATGCGCGTTATAGACTATTTTCTAGGCAGAGGGAGAATTCGAGAGCAACTTAAGAATGTGCTGCGCTAATCGCTCATTAATTTCGCGATGGCGGGGCACAGGTTGACTGATCCCGGTGCTTGGATTTTGATACCAATCGTGTTTGGCCCCATGCCGAAGCAATAGGCACCCGATTGCTTCCAGCTTTTTGATTAAGTCGCGCTGCTTCACGCAATCTCCATCTCTTCAACGGTTCTCACCTGTGGGATCAAATCGTCACTAATATCGTTGAAAATATCACGTAGATTCTCTCTCAATTCCTCAAGCGTTTCACCTTGCGTCATGTAATCAGGATGGCTTTCTAAATATCCTAACCACTTGCCATCTATTTCTCGCCAGTAGACAATCTTGACTGATTTCATCGTCATTCTACCTATCTTGTTATCCATATACCAGGGTCAGGCATGCGAGCAATTTAGCATACCGCCATTGAATTGACCCATCACAACGACGCGAACTTGCGCTTTCCGCTGGCTTCAGTCTATCACGGTTCCATTCGCTTGACAACAGTTAATTTACACGAGGATTCCGCCAGAATACCCTCCTACCTACGGTCGCCGCACGCCTGGTCGATCCGGCGCGTAGCCAGGTTTTTTCGATGAAATTACCCGCGTCTGCACGGTGGCTCGTGCGACGGCCCCTTGCGGCGCAACACCTTGCACATACCCCGGCAATTGCATGTCGGCTGGATTCATATAGGGCAGCGGATCGGAAAAACCACCCCACCCATCCGTGCGGCTATAGGGGTTGACCCGAATGGCAAAATGCAGATGCGGGCCATCGACAAAACCCGTACTGCCGGAGCGACCCAACACTGCACCGCGCGGCACGGATTGCCCCTGTTGCACACCCAGGCTATCCATATGCGCATAGATCGATTCACCCCAACTGTGGCTGAGTTTGATATAATTGCCAAAACCGGTTGGATCATTGAGCACCGCGTCGGTGACAACGCCAACATCCACAGCCAGCAATGCGGTGCCGACAGGGGTTAAGAAATCGACGCCATTGTGACCTTTGAGTGGTACGCCATCATAGGTAATTGTCCTGTAAACCTGCGGATTCTCCCCCCATAGTTGCGCAATGCCAAACTTACCCTGAAACGGCGCGCCGAGATAACTGCCTGTCGCTTTATCCGGGATATTCGTGCCCGCCAATTTTGGCGCTCGTGCCACCAACACTTGACCATCGGGCGAAATCTGCGCCACCCAGCCGACCTTTTCAGCGGCTGTTAACGTAATCCCCCCGACTCGCCACCAGGGCAAGTTATCGACATTTTGTGGGCCTTCTATGATGTTCAGCGTAAAACGTTGCTCAAATTGGCCCAAAACATCATCGGCCGGTTTGTTAGAAAAGCCGGGCGAACGGCGCACACGCAAAATATCGGTCGTCACAACGAGATCACCCGGTGCGAAAGCGGGGGCCGGGGGAGGCGCAGGCGTGTTGACCCGTTGCAGCAGCGTTGCGCCGTCTAACCCCACCTCGGCCATCCAACCGCGCACAACATTGCCATTCGCCGTAGTCTCTACTTGCCACCAGATCAGGTTATCGACAGTGCGCGGGCCATCCAACACCTTGCCCTGCGCGCCTAACGCAACATTGGCCACAACATCACTGGCCGCTTTGCCCACATAGCCGGGAGTGTTGCGCAGCCGCACAATATCCAGCGTTGCGACGGTATCACCCGCCTGAAAGCTGGCCGCTGGCACCCCACGACTAGCACTTGTCAAGAGCACTTGACCGTCTGGTGCCACCTGTGCCATCCAGCCATCAACCGTAGTGCCCTTGATGCGCCACCAGGTCAGATTATCAGCCGATGTCGGACCACCCGCGATTATGAATACACTATCTGCCCCAATCTGCGTAATCACATCATTCGCTGGTTTGTTGTTGAAACCAGGCGTTCGTCGCAGACGCGCGGTCGCCATCACACGCACTTGATCACCAATCGCAAAGCTGGCATTTCCAGGAGTAGGCATCGTAGGTTCCTTCACGGCAATGAATAAAGAGGCACCGGCTGGGCTTGTTTGGGCTGCCCAACCAGTGGTTGTCGGATTGATTGCTTGCGTTTGTACATTCCACCAGGTCAGGCCATCCACGACCTGCGCGCTCCCACTGAGCACCCGTAAGCGGCTTTGGATTGGCGCGCCCACTAATACGTCATCAGCCGACTTTCCCACATAGCCGGGGCTGCGGCGAATGTTAACTACATCTTGGGTTTCTACCAAATCACCTTGCTGGAAAGGGGCTGGGCTGACGACGGGCACCCGCCAGCGATACTCGTTTTGCAAGGCGAGGCGCAGATCCTCGATCACGGCACCCTTACCCGCAATGCCCCATTTATCGATATTATTCGGCCAACGGTAGAGCACCAGCGCACGAATCTGTTGATTACCCGCCTGGCGATTCCACCAGTCAATCTCGCCATAGGCCCGTTGCACCCAGCTAATATTCTGCTCTAGCCAGGGCACATCTTCGTTGGCCTCGGTGATATACGCTGGCAATTGACGCATCGATGCCGGTACCGCCTGCATAAAATCCATGTAGGCCCGAAATTGATAATGGCGATGCTGAAACGGTGGGTCCATGTGCGTTTCATCGGTGATCAAATCGGGATTGGCTTGGTGCGTGTACGTGTGTAACGTAAAACCATCGCAAGCCGTAGGTCCTAATAAAGTAAGGATCTCGGTAAAATATTGCACCCAATCGCCATTGGCGTTGCCAGCGTAAATTGTTTGGTTGTTCCACGGCGCGACTGCCCCCACCAGCACCTGATCATCCGCATGGCCTGGTACGGCGTGAATGGCATCGCGGCATAAACGGTAACAGCGGGCATACAAATCTGGCGTGATCACTTCTGTGTTATCTGCCGCAGCGGCCATCACGCGCGCATCCGCCCTCGCGAGGCTTGAATTGGGGTGTAACGCATCAAGCCTTTCTGGCAAACCACGACCATAGGGATCGTTAGTGGCGATGGCATTGGATTGGGCTGATGCAGCCGAGGGGCTAGTCTGTCCACCACTACCCGTAATGTTACTCCAGAAACTTTGCGCCACTTGGGCCACTTTCGCCAGTGAACTATTATTCGTTGATTGGCTTGCCTCCCTTGGCATAGGTGGGACACCGGATGGTAACACGCGGGTAAAGGCCGATGGACGTTCAAGTGCATAATTCATCTCATTGCCAATGATCCAAATTTTGCAGCCGGGGGTGCGTGCCACAAAGTTGGCGCAGCGCTGGGCAAAATTGGCATATTGGCTGCTATGTGGCAGGGTGCCGTCTGGATAATACCCATGGTTGATCCGGCACATAACACCCAGATTGCGGTTACTATAGGCCGAGTAATCCGTGCCACCGAAATCATTTTGATCATGACCAACAGCTTCCGTAAAGACAATCCAGCCGGGTTTACCAGCGTCCAGCATCAGCTGTTCACCCCCCGCGTCATGGAGACCAAAGATATATTCTGAATCAAAGAGCGGCCTTGGCATTGAATTCCCCTTTGCAAATGACTCAGGTTAAATTAACTTAAGGTTTAAAACGGCTAATATACGCCTATAGTAACGGCTATCTATACAAATTTGTTCACTAGATTACGTATAATTTCACCTATTGTAAATCAAATTATCCGCAAATGCTATACGCACATCTACGGATAATTTGATAGCGAGCAGGCAATTAAAACGGGGACAAGAAAATTCTTGTCCCCGTTTTAATTGCCGCGTCTATGCTTATAGAGTAGCGCCGGATGGTGCGTTAGATCTACCAGAAACCATCGTCTTCGTTGTAACCAAACTCTTCACAGATGCGCGCCACAATGTCGACGATCTCGTCGTGGGTCCGGCTATTGCTGGCGATCAAGCCATTATGGGCGCGCACATCGCGCTTGTTAAATTTCAACGGATTGCCCCAACAATCGGTCATGCGGCCCCCGGCTGCCTCCAACAAGGCATAAGGCGCACAGAGATCCCATTCCTTGCAGCCAGGGCTTGGATGCACATAGAGATCGGCAAGGCGTCGGCTAATTAAGCCAACTTTTAGCCCCACGCTGCCGCTTACTCGTTCACTTGTAATGCGCAAAGCGGCGCGCATTTTGTCTACAATCTGTTGGCGATGACTGCGGCTGCTTACCAACACCATTTTGTTCATTTGTTGGCAATCGCTCACATGCAAAGGGATCCGTTCGCCCGCCTCATAGAGAAAG
>JBBQBY010000014.1:0-32794 GCA_038318235.1 Caldilineales bacterium | reverse complement strand
TGGTCTAGTCGCCAGCTTTGGCTATCGCAACAGCAACACCATTCCGGTGACGCTCACGGTTGGCGCCAACAACTTCTTCACGCCGGCACCGCAAGGGCAAGGACAACCAACTGTCTTTTTGCCGGGCCGTCAGCAACGGGTGGTCAATGTCGCCCTGACCGGCGCCAGTGTCACGTGGACGATCCTCAGCCCGAATGGTCAAACGATGACAGCCACGGCTACGGCCAACTCCAAACGCTGCAAGAAACCGATCACCGTGACCGTCGGCGTCGCAGCGGCAGCCGCTAATGGAGGTCCCAATCTCACCCTGGATTGGGAGAGTGACGCTGACGACGTTGGCGTCACTTACAACTTGTTGCGCTCGACCAACCCCAACGGTCCGTGGACGCAGGTAAATGACGCTGCCCTTGTCCCGGCGAACGGTCATTGTCTCGCCCCTGACAAGCCGGGTCTCGGCGGGTTCTATTACACGATTGAGAACATTGACCCCGACGCCGAAGTCTCTTGGTTCGACACCGAGGCGGTGACAGTGGGCGGGGCTGCGACAGGCAATAATCTCTATCTACCGTTGGTTGTGCGGTAACATACTAAACAGGACAGAATGAATGTGGTCGTCAACCCCGCCAATTTGCAGGGCCGTCATTTTGTGCGCCCGCGCCACGCCGCCCATGTATTCCCACACCCGCTGTTCAATGGCGGGCGTAATATAGGGGACGCGATATTTGGTGCTAAACACAATATGATAATGGAGCGATGTGTAACTATGGGCCATGATGCTCACTCTTCCCGAACCCAGTCATAAATGGCTGGGCGAAATTCAATCGTCCCGCTGGGACGGAGATGTCAAAGTCAGGTGTCCCGCTGGGACGAACATCATTTCGTCCCAGCGGGACGCCTGACTTTCGCCCGGTCATTTATGGCCGAGTCTTCGAGTATACAAAATCCAATCGATTTTGTCAATAATTTTAATATTTCAATAAATTATAGCATCATATTATGCTGATCTATCTCCACGCGATCGCTGGCTGCGCTTCACCTGCCAACGTTGACGAATGATTGATGGTGCTCTGTCATACTGTAATCGGCGGGTGATCAATAATGTCACCACCGGCACGGTCACACCGATTTATCGAGAATTCACGAATAACCAATCTATTTGCGCTGCTTCAAACGTTACCTAATATAGTACAGATGCACCAAACATTTGGATGATGAAACGTCGTAGCAACCAGTTTGCGAGTTTGCGACGGAGAATCCTGTAGCAAATAAACATCTGCGGATCACAGCCTCCATTGATTTTCCACCAACCTTCGATGGAAAACCTGTAGGATAAATATTTTATTCAACTCTGTTGTTTCAACTTTAAAGGAGAACAAGATGGCGAAACATTCATTCTTCAAACCCCTCGGCTTGAGCTTGCTTGTCGGATTATTGGTGCTGCTCGCCGGCTGTGCCCCGGTTCAACCAGCCGCACCAGCCGCTGCGGCGACCGATACACCAGCAGCGACTGAGGCAATGACCACGACCGAGACAATGACCACCACCGAAGCGATGACCGGCACTGAAGCGATGACTGGCACCGAAGAAATGACCGGCACCGAAGAGATGACCGGCACTGAAGAATCTACCGGCACATCAGAGATCACACTGTTGGTCTTCGAAAGCCCAAAGCTTGGCCCGATCTTGACCGATGACAAGGGCATGACGCTCTATATGTTCGACAAAGACGAACCGAACAAGAGCAATTGCGCTGGCGGCTGTGCTAAAAACTGGCCACTGCTCACAGTGCCAGATGAAGACACAAAAATAGTGGCTGATGGGGTGACAGGCGAATTCACCATTATCACCGGCACCGATGGCACCTATCAAGTTGCGATCAACGGGATGCCACTCTATTACTATATCAAAGATGTAAACCCACACGATGAGACTGGCCAGGCGGTAGGCGACGTGTGGTGGGTCGTAGGGGCGGATGGCACGAAGATCACCACACAATAAGTCTAGCCTATGTTGCTTTCACCAGTGCAGCCAAAGTTGTCTAACCGGTGAGAGGCTTCGACTGTTGTGATTGCCGAATTCTAACCGATCAAAATCATCGCCAGCATTAAACAATGCTGGCGATGATTTTTTTATACCCCCGTTGGACGCGCTTTCCAAACTAGATTAGACTTGCCTTTAAGGTAATTATTCACATTATGGAGTGCTCGTCTATCCATACAAAGACACATACCATCCGCCCTACAGGGATTAGCGATTATCCTTTATACCGAGCAGTTCACGATCGTTTTAATCGAGTTAAGGAGCAATTAATGCTCAAAAGCATCTGTAAATATAAACAACACCCCTTACGTGGCCTGATTACGTTGATCGGTTTGGGCGCCGTGTTGGCTTTAACATTTGGCCTTGTTCACGAAGCACAGGCACAAGCGCCGGCCTGGGTGATCACGGGTGCGCTCAAAAACGCGCGTTATTGGCACACGGCCACCTTGCTGCCTAATGGGAAAGTCCTGATTGCTGGCGGCTGTAGTGATCTGTTTTGTGAAAAGGCCTTGACCAGCACCGAACTTTACGATCCGGCCACAGGCGTTTGGACGCCCACAGGTGCGCTGCATACGGCGCGCGAACGGCATACGGCGACCTTGTTGCCCACTGGCAAAGTGCTGATCACCGGCGGCAGAAGTTGCGATGCCAGTTGCGCCAGCCAGTTACGCGCCAGCCAAACCGCCAGCGCCGACCCCATGCCCTTGGGACCGGATGCCACCCTGTTTCGCTATTTGAACAGCACTGAGCTTTATGATCCTGTCACTGGCATCTGGACGCTTACCGGCGCGCTCAATACGGCCCGCGCCTATCACACGGCCACGTTATTGCAGCATGGCGAGGTGCTTGTCGTTGGGGGCTTTGGCAAAAATGACCTACTTACCGACACTGAGCTGTATAATCCCAGCACTGGCGTTTGGCGCGTAACAGGCGCGCTTAACGCCGCGCGTCTGGGGCACACCGCAACGTTGCTCCGCGATGGCAGTGTGATTGTGGCCGGCGCGTATCTGACCAGCACAGAAATTTACAGCCCGACCACCGGCGTCTGGACATTCACCGGACCGCTCGCCATGGGGCGCGCCTATCACACGGCCACCTTATTACCGGATGGTAATGTCCTGGTGGCAGGGGGTGTTAGTTTCACCGACGGTTATTTAACCAGTGCCGAGCTTTACAATCCAACTACACGGCTCTGGACAACCACAGGCGCGTTGACCACGGCGCGCCTGGATCAATCAGCTTCATTGTTACCGGATGGCACAGTGCTCATGGCCGGCGGCTATAATGATGCCGACCGTTATTTAACCAGTAGTGAGCTTTATGACCCAATCAGTAAGTTGTGGACCGCCGCCGCTGCCCTAAACGTCGGCCGCGCCTACCACACAGCTACACTGCTACCCAGTGGTGAAATTTTGATCGCAGCAGGCGGCTACGACAATCAGTCAAATTCATTGAACAGCAGTGAACTATATGAGCCAACACGCGGGCTATCCAGTGCGACGGGATCACGCCACACGGCCAGCAGTCGTCATACGTCCACTTTGTTACCAAGCGGCCAAACGCTGATCATCGGCGGCGTAAATGCGGACGGTCCAACTAGCGACGCTGAGCTTTACGATACCAACCAGGCTGTTTTTAGCACAACCGGCCAGCTAATGTTCGCCCGCTTCGATCACACAGCTACCCTATTATCCAACGGCGATGTCCTCGTGGTCGGCGGCGCAGACCAGGCTGATTCCCTCAGTAGCAGCGAACTTTATGCCCCAATCCACGGCATCTTTAGCGTCACAGCCGTGCTGCACAGCGCGCGGCGCGGGCACACCGCCACTTTGCTCGCCAATCGCAACGTGTTGGTGGCTGGTGGCGAAAATCAGACTGGTTTTCTCTCCAGCGCCGAAGTCTATGACGCGTCGACCAGCCAATGGACGAACACGGGCGCATTGGGCATGGCGCGCCGCGACCATACGGCCACCTTGTTACCCAACGGCCAATTGCTGGTGGCAGGCGGCGAAAACCAAACAGGTTCGTTAGCCACTGCTGAGCTTTATGATCTGACAAGCAGCCTCTGGACGCCGGCTAGCTCGCTCCATATGGCGCGCACCCAGCACACGGCCACCTTACTGCCTAACGGCAAAGTTCTGGTCACCGGCGGTCGTAACGCCAACAACTTTCTTAACAGCAGCGAGTTGTACGATCCAGCCATCGGCAACTGGGTTGACACTGGCGCGCTGCATAACGTGCGCAGTGGCCACACAGCCATCTTATTGGCGAACGGCCAAGTCTGGGTGGGTGGCGGCGAGAATCAGGCAGGCGCATTAAGCGATGCCGAACTGTACGATCCGGCCACCGGGCGCTGGACCACAACGACATCGCTCACGACGATACGAATCGGCCATGCGGCCACGCTGCTGCCCACGGGCAAGATTCTGATCGTAGGGGGCCAGAACCAATCTGGCTTCCTCAATAGCGCCGAGTTATACGATCCAAGTTTGGGTTTCGCCGAAAGCTGGCGCCCCGTGATCAATCTCGCGCCAGTTTCGTTGACCCTGGGGACGACTTTGCAACTGAGTGGCGATCAGTTCCAGGGCCTTGCGGAAGCCTCAAGCGGCGCCCTCAACAGTTCGGCCACCAATTATCCGTTGGTGCAATTGCGCCGGTTGGACAATGATCAATGGCAGTGGTTGCAACCGGATCCTGCAAGTCCTTGGTCCAATGTAAGTTTTTCTTCGCTGCCGCTCACCAATCTACCCAGCGGTCAGGCGATGCTCACCATTTTCACCAATGGCATTCCTAGCATCGCACGCTTGCTCCAAATCAATAGCCAGCTTAGCCTCAACGCATCTATCCCCCAGACCGCCACCAAGGGTCTAGAACAAACTTTTGCCCTAGGCACATTTGTCGATCTGGGTGCAGTTGGTCCTTGGCGCGTGAGCGTGGCCTGGGGTGATGGCACGGTTGCCACGGTCTTTAGCGCAGCATCCCCAGGTGCGCTAACCAACCAGCCACATATGTATGCCGAGGCAGGTGATTACAACGTTACCGTTACGATTGGCGATAGTAACGGTGGCGTTACGACGGCGATCTTTCTCGTCACGGTGATGATGCCGACCGGGCTGGATCCGGTAGTTGAGCCACCATCCAGAAAGTTTATCTTCTTACCTTTGATCAGGGGAAACGCCGTCACTCCCCCATAAGCACTAAAGTCAGCCGGTCAACCATTACAAATTATTTCAACATTATATCTACGAAATCTGCTGTCCCGGAAACATTTTTTGGGGACGGCAGGCTGCCGATTTTCTATGGGGCGGACATCTTGGCTAGATTAACCTTGATCATCTCAGCTTTTCATAACCACCGGCCAACAGCCGCGCTCAGTCCGATTCTAGCAAATCAAGCGCACAACAAATAGAAAATCCCATATTATTTCGAAAAATAATTCGGCGATTCTTCGGCGCTTATTACATAGAATTAAGTTGTCTGGCGTTCAAGCCCATCAACAAAACAAATAAACCATGGACAATCGCCGTAAGGCGCGTGGCATACATTTTTGTGCCTAAATCAGGTACAGGTCATGCAACCACTACCGTTCATTGTACAAAGCTTATTTGCGCTCTATTCGCTGCGACTAAGCATAATCGCATCCATTTTTGCCGTACATACATTGATCGCAAGCTAGCTGTACGGCTAACCGCCTTATCTATTCATCCGTTATCTGACAAACATTGAGGTCATTCCATGAAACCAGTAAATTCTCAAAATCTATGGGGACCGTCTCCAGCCGACGTGTACTATCGTTCTATGTCGTATCAACCCACAATGAAGCAGGATAGTGCGAACAATTACACAATCCTGATCGTCGACGACGATCAACTGATTCGCGAACTGATTGGCCTATATTTAAAAACTTTGGGGTACAACGTCCTACTGACAGAGAGTGGGCTAAAAGCATTAGAATTCGTAAAGTTATATCCCGTGGATATGGTCTTTTTGGACATCATGCTGCCGCATATGGATGGGCTTGCGGTCTGTACAGCTATGCGCGAACTCTCAGAAATTCCGATCATCATGCTCACCGCGTTGAATAGCTTGGATTATGCCGCCCGCGCTTTTCAGTTGGGTGCGGACGGTTACATCACCAAACCTTTTAAATTGAGCACATTAAAGATGCGCGTCCAAGGTCTTTTGCATCACGGCCTTGTCCTTTTGTAGTGAAGTGGCTAGGCTCTTGTCATGGATCATTTACGTAGGTCGCTCGTAGTGACGACTTTAGTCGTTTGTTGTGCCACCAAGCACGACTAAAGTCGTCACTACCAGTCATTCCTCATTGCCTGCTTGACAATCCATACGGCGCAATATTATCGCCACCGAATCTTGCATTCTAATTCCCCAGCTTTAGGCCAAGACGAGATCGATACCCAGCATTGATCTCGTCCAAGAAATATCTGGTTCATAACTTAAAATTTCTCCCCGTCAAACCCCTGCCCAACCAAAACACGCGATTGTTGAACCATGCGCAATGCGGTATCATGTAGGTAATTTCCATCCAACCTAACCGAGGAGATTATTTACATGAAAATTCCAGCATCCTCTTATTTTTCGCCGCTTTTTCTGAACAAACTTTTCAATGGCGACCGTCAGACCCTGCCTGCTGCACTCCTGCCGCCTGTCGATTTGATTAGCATCACAGGCACGCAGACTTTTCATGGCATCCCGTTTCGTTTGGGCCTGCCCGATGAACCTAACCTCATATTGCTGGACAAACAACCAGTGATCATTGATGTGGGTAATATTCAGGCCACCTATGTCCTGTTCCTGCATGCGGTAGAGGACCGCAAGACGAATTATCAGGACAATTTCGCCGACGACACGGTAGACGGCAACGAATTGGGTGATCTGGTGGCCGACTATACGCTGACTTATGCCGATGGCAGCCAGCATACCACGCCAATTCTGCGGCGCTTTGCGATTCAACAAGGGCATATTCGTTGGGGCGCCAGCCCTTTTGCCGCGATCCCAGCCGTGCAGCCAGGCGTCTTCGCCACCGCCACCGAGGAACAAATTTTGGGGCGCGTCCCACAAAACCGCTATGGCGAGGGCGAGACGCGCAACAGTTCGGGCCGTGGAGGTAACAATCTTTGGTTGTATGCCTTGCCTAATCCTCAGCCAGAAAAACCGATTCACCAGATCATCTGTACGCCCCAGCAAGAGCGGGCCGTGATCTATGGCATCACGACCACTAATGTCACTGAGCATCCGCTACGACCTGGTGTTCGCCAAAAATTACGACTGACCTTACCCGAAAATGTGAAACTCAATGCGTTGGGTGAGTTGGAAGATGTTGGGATTGACCTAGGTGTTGTGATCTCGGCGCGGGCGGCGCTTGACTACGATCCTGTGCGCTGGCTGGGGTCGGAACCAAATGTGCAACCGGCAAAGGCCGAAAATGCGGTAATTATTGAATATAGCGCCCATCCACAAGCAAAGTTGTATGTGGGCACAGGGCCGGATACACAGGTCAGCTATGACCTGGTGCCCCAGTCTGCCGGGAATGCGCTGACCGATAACGTGATCGTCGTCAATCCGGCCTGGCGCCCCGTCACCGTGCGCGTGGTAGAGCAGGATTCACGCCAGCCAGCCGCGGTGCGCATTCATTTTCATGGTCAACAGGGTGAATATTTGCCACCGCGCGGCAATCATCGCAAGGTAAATCCTTTCTGGTTTGAAGATAATTATGGCGAGTTCGTCAATAGCTTAAACCAATATGCCTATATCCGCGGCGAATGTATCGTCGATCTGCCACTGGGTGAGGTCTATGTTGAGATCACGCGCGGCTACGAAGTATCCCCGATCCGCACGCGCTTTAGCGTGACGCCAGAGACCAACGAGATCACCTTTGAATTGGAAAAAGTGTTGCATTGGCGCGAGCAAGGCTGGGTGACGGCCGACACCCACGTCCATTTTCTCAGCCCAACCACTGCTTTGCTAGAAGGGCAAGCCGAGGGCGTTCACGTGGTCAACTTGCTGGCCAGCCAGTGGGGTGAGATGTTTAGCAATGTAAGTGATTTTGACGGCAGGAGTACATTGGGCGCGAAGGAATTTGGCGGTGATGGCGAATTTTTGGTGCGGGTGGGTACGGAAAACCGCATGCAGGTGCTTGGCCATATTTCGCTGCTCGGTTATGCGGGCCACATGATCCACCCGCTTTGCACCGGTGGCCCCTCCGAAGCGGCAATTGGTGACCCGCAAGAAGTGAGCATGGCCGAATGGGCGCAACGTTGCATCGACCAAGGCGGGCTGGTCGTCATGCCGCATGCGCCGAATCCACAATTGGAGCGCGCCGCCGATATTGTGCTCGGTCTGATCCATGGCATCGAGATGATGAGCTTTAATCCGTTCGACAGCCAGATCAGCCCTTATGGGTTGGCGGACTGGTATCGTTATCTCAATTTGGGCTATCAAGTGCCCGTGGTCGGCGGTTCGGACAAGATGGGGCAGGCTTGGTTGTTGGGTGGTATGCGCACCTACACCCACCTGGGCGACCGGCCTTTCTCCTATGAAAACTGGATGACGGCGGTCAAGGCTGGCAACACCTTTGTCACTGTTGGTCCCCTGGCATCGCTGATGGTGGATGGCATGTCACCCGGCGGCAAAATTCAGCTACCGGCCACCGGCGGCACCGTGAACGTGACTTGGAAAGTCGAATCGGTCAGTGTGCCGATCGACCAAGTGGAGGTAGTCGTGGGCGGCCTGGTGGCGGATCAGGTGAATGTCAACCAACAGTTGGCAGCCGAAGGTGACACCAGACTGCGCATCAACGAATCAACTTGGGTGGCGTTGCGCGTGCGTGGCAGCTATAAGGGCAAGCATGGAGAAATCGCCGCGCATACGAGTGCAATCCAGGTTTTGGTCGAAGGCAAACCACTCTTTTCACAAAAGGATGCCGGCGCAGTGCTTTCCCAGATCGAAGGCGCGCTGGCCTATATCGACACGCTTGCGCCGCGACCGGAGGCTTTACGTTTCAAACAGATGCGCGCCAGCGTGGAAACCGCCCACAATCGGCTCCATCAACGGATGCACCAAAACGGGCTCTTTCACCAGCACACGCCTTTGCATAATCATTTGCAAGGCCGAGAACATTAAGACCTCTCCCCCCCGCCCTCCCGTTCGGCTGCCCTTCGGCAGGCTCAGGGCACGGACGGTGAGCCTGTCGAACCGCACGTCGAAGCCTGCTGGGAGGGGACAGATCCTGGAAGCACGAAGTGACGTGTTCTGTCCCGTGACAGGCTCCCTCCCAGCAGGGGAGGGCGGGGGGAGAGGTCTGACCAGTGAAGAGGTCGCCTTACTATTTCAGCCTAAATTATGAAAATACACGCAATAAAAACGCACAAGGTGACCAGCAAAGACCAGGATTTATTAGCTTTTCTGGATGGCTACCTTACTTCCTTTGTAAATGGCTCGATTCTGGCGATCACCTCTAAGGTCGTGGCGTTCTGCCAAGGTCGGATTGTCAAGTTGGGTGATGTCGATAAGCAGACATTAATCGAACAAGAAGCCGATTACTTTTTACCGCCAGAAGCCAACCGTTACCATGTCAGCCTGACGATCAAAGACAGCCGGCTGATCCCCAGCGCGGGCATTGACGAGTCGAATGGGGACGGCTATCATGTGCTGTGGCCGCGTGAACCCCAAGCCACAGCCAATACCGTGCGCGTCTATTTGCAGCAGCGCTTCGCCTGTGCGCAGGTCGGCGTGGTCATTACCGATAGCAATGTCACCCCCTTACGTTTGGGTGTGGCCGGGGTAGCGATTGCGCACAGCGGCTTTTTGGCGCTCAACGATTATGTCGGCACGCCGGATCTGTTTGGGCGCACGCTGCGGATGACCAAGGTCAATGTGATGGATGCCCTGGCAACCGCCGCCGTCCTGGTGATGGGCGAGGGCAGCGAACAGACACCGTTGGCCGTTATTGACGATTTGCCGTTTGTCACCTTTCAAAACCGTGATCCGTTGCCCGAAGAATTGCAGGAGCTACGCATTCCGATGGAAGATGATCTATATGGCTCACTGCTCATGGGTGTCGCCTGGCAGCGTGGCCAGAATCTGGGGTAATTGATGAACTATCACTGGCCAAACAAACTAGGGAGTTTCGCATGGTCGAACCGGTGCTGATTAAAACCGCGCGGCTGACCCTGCGTGCGCTTGCGGTTGCCGATGCGCCGGACTTGTATCCGGTCTTTCAGGATGCCGTGGCGATGCGTTACTGGCACACGTTGCCTCATACAGAGGAGAACGAGACCGCCGCCGAACTAGCGGCGATGATCAAGCATGGCGGCTGCTGGTGGGCCATCTGCCTGAGCAGCCAGCAACCGGGTGAATTACTACCAATTGGCTTTGCTGGCTATCATCATACTGTTGGCCGCAGTGGCTTCGGTTATATGCTGCATCCTCACCATTGGCGCCAGGGTTATGCTGCCGAGGCGGTGCACGCGGCGATCACCTATGGTTTTAACACATTAGCGATTGCGCGGGTCGAGTTGTGGATCCATGAACAGAATCTTGCCTCGCGCCGGCTGGCGGAGAAATTAAGCTTTACGAATAAGGGCCAATTCCTGCAAAAATTTGCGAATGAAACGGTCTCCCACATGACCCAAGTCTATGGCATGCGAGTGGATGAGTGGCCCGCCAGTTCGCCAAGCGTACAGCAAACGGGGACCGCTTGTCCATTCTATAGCCTGCAACCGATCCTAGCGGTCAACGATATCGAAGCGGCGTTGGCTTATTATCAGGAGAAATTAGGGTTTACTGTGGATTTTATCTATGGCGATCCGCCCAGTCAGGCTGGTGTATCACGCGGGGAATGGACGGTGCGTGGCGTACAGCTCCAGTTTAGCTTAGCGAACGACCTCAGTCAGATCAGACCGGGTAGTCAGTTCTATCTGATGGTCGGGGTGGGCATCGAACAATTGTATCAGGACTATTGCGCCAACGGGGTGCGGATATGCACCCCGTTGCAAAAGCAACCGTGGGGCATGCGCGAGTTTAGCATCGAAGATCCGAATGGTTACGTCCTTCGTTTCGGTACGCCAGACTAAACATGGAACGAGAAAGCTTTACACACCTACCAACGCAACCCACGGATCAGCCAGCCGTTCTCTGGATTCCCGGCGCGGCGCCAATCGACCCACTTGTGTACATACGCCCTTGCTTGTTTTGGGGTCAATACAGATATTTTTGCCGCTCGCTGCCGTGATAGCCTCGACACTAGCTGATTAAATCGAGGCACAAACAAAGATTTTTACCGCAAAGGGCGCGAAGAGCGCAAAGAAAAACAAGAAAAACTTTGCACTCTTTGCGGTAAAAATTCTTTGGCCTTTAGCATAAGCGACTCGACGGCTAGACTGAGCTCGCCGAACGTCTCAGTCAAACGGTTCTGGCTTGTCCAAGGTAGGAGATAACAATGCAGATCGGGATGAATGCGCGACTCTTTCCAGCCAACTGGCGACCAGCCCGCGCCGAGATCGAATTCGCCCATGCCCATCATTTTGCGGCGATCCAGTTGCCAGGGCCAGAGCAAGGGTTAGATGCAGAGCGGCTTGGCGATCCAATCCCACTAGTCGCGGCGGCGCTGCAACAGGCCAAACTCACCACGGTAATGGAAATGGTGGTGCGCATTGAAGAGCAGGGTCAAACCGCGGCGGGGGCAAGCCCACTCGACGTATTGCAAGCGAATTTGCCCGCAATCACCGGCCTACCGTGTCGCTTCGTTCATTGGCATCTTGTGCCCATCCACGAAATGACCGAGCATGCCGCGCGCGCCGTGGAGCGGCGATTGATCCCACAATTTATGGCGGCGGTTGCATTGGCCCACGCGCACAATTTTCACTTTGCCTTTGAGCACAACGAACCAAGTTTAGGTTTATGTGGCACACCCGCAGCCTGCGCCGATCTACTCATGGCTGTACCTGGACTCCAGTTTGTTTGGGATTTTAACCACACGACACCCGAACATTTGGCGGGATTTCTAGCCTTGATCCCGCACATGCGTGTATTGCATGTCTCGGATACGCCACTGCCCGAAGTGAATTATCATCTGCCGCTGAGCCTGGGCAACATCAACTTTGACGTCTATTGCCGGGCCTTGCATAGGGGTAATTTTCACGGACTGGCCATTCTCGAAATTGGCGGTCTACCCAAATCGGGCGGCTACGGGCGCGACACAGATACAGCCCTGATCGATTCGCAGCAACGGCTTAGCGAGATCATTTTAACTTTATAGGGAGCACCTAGCATGGCAACGAGCAGACCGCCCGAAACAATCATCACCACCGAGACGCTGGCCGAAGCGGAGACCGTGATCGGCTTACGTTTCACAGCCGACGAACGCGCCTTAATGGTCGAAGGCTTAAACCAACGGTTAGCCGAATATGAAAAGCTCCGGGCGATCCCTTTAAAGAACGGTGTAGCCCCGGCGCTCATGTTTGAACCACGGTGGGCAGACCTGCCCGCTGCGCAACCGGAACAACAACGGCCACCAATTTTGTTACACAATACAACTGCTTTGCAACGCCCGCAAAACATAGAGGCGCTAGCATTCTACCCGGTCACGCAACTGGCCCATTTGCTTAAAACCAGACAGGTGACATCTGTGGAATTAACCCAACTGTACTTGGCGCGCTTGAAGCGTTACGACACAGTGTTGCAGTGTGTCGTAACCTTGACCGAGGAACTCGCCCTGGCGCAGGCCACCCGCGCCGATGCCGAGATCGCACGCGGCCAGCATCGCGGCCCGTTGCATGGCATCCCCTGGGGTGTCAAGGATCTTCTGGCTGTCCGTGGCGTACCGACCACCTGGGGCGCCTTGCCTTATAAAGACCAGGTTTTCGATTTTGACGCCACAGTCGTGCAATGCTTGGAAGCCGCCGGCGCCGTTTTGCTCGGCAAGTTGACTACCGGTTCATTAGCTTGGAACGATGTCTGGTTTGGCGGCCAAACCAAAAATCCCTGGAATATCGCGCAAGGGGCGAGTGGCTCATCGGCCGGATCGGCGTCGGCAACGGCGGCGGGATTGGTCGGTTTTGCGATTGGCACGGAAACGATGGGATCAATCGTTTCGCCTTGTGCGCGCTGTGGCGTCACCGGCTTGCGGCCAACCTATGGGCGCGTCAGCCGGCATGGGGCGATGGCGCTGAGTTGGAGTATGGACAAAATCGGCCCGATTGCCCGCGCAGTGGAAGATTGTGCGCTAGTTTTTGCGGCCATTCATGGCGCGGACGGCAAAGATGTGACCACGGTTGACCGGCCGTTTGTGTGGGATCCCAATCTGAACTGGCCTGATTTGAGAATTGGCTATGTTGAGCGGGGGTTTGCGGATGAGCATGAAAATAAGCCCTATGATGACGCCACATTGGCAACATTACGAACACTGGGCGCAACCTTAATTCCGCTTGAACTGCCCGATTATCCGCATGAAGCCATGATGCTGATTTTGTATGCCGAGGCTGCCGCCGCCTTTGACGAATTGACGCGCAGTGACCGAGATGTGCTGCTGGCGCGGCAGGGCCAAGAAGCCTGGCCGAATTCCTTCCGCAAGGCCCGGTTGATCCCAGCCGTGGAGTATATTCAGTTGAACCGCCTGCGCACACAACTTATGCAACAAATGGCCAAAGTGATGGCCAGCGTGGATGTTTATTTGCAGCCGGATGTGGATGGCAGTGATAGCGCGCTGACGAACTTCACCGGTCATCCGGCGGTGGTGCTGCCCAATGGGTTATCCGCTGCCGGCATCCCCACAAGTGCGATGACCTTCGTCGGTCAGTTGGATGGGGAAGCGACCGTGCTGGCCGTGGCAAAAGCGTATCAGGATGCGACTGATTTCCATCAGCCACATCCGCGGTTAGAGGAGCAATCAGATGTATCAAATCGTTCGTAACATTCCAGTCTGGGGGGAACCGCTGGAAAACGCCGTGGATCAGGCCGTGACCTGCGCCAAGCGCGCCGTCAGCGTCGCCCTCATGGCGGATCATCACCTCGGCTATAGCATGCCAATTGGTGGCGTGGCGGCCTACGATGGCTATGTCAGCCCGTCGGGCATTGGATTTGATATTTCCTGCGGGAATAAAGCGGTGCGCCTCGATGCTGATGCGGCGGACGTGCGCGCCAATATTAAGCCGATTATGGACGATATTTGGCACCAGATTTCCTTTGGGATTGGGCGCAAAAATCAAGAAGCGGTCGATCATGAACTTTTTTATGACGATCCAGCCTGGGCGATTGATATCGTTAAGCGCCAAAAGCAAATGGCACGCGAACAGTTGGGCACGGTTGGTTCGGGCAACCATTACGTCGATCTATTTGTGGACGAGCAAGATCGGGTCTGGTGTGGTGTACATTTTGGTTCGCGCGGGCTGGGCCATCATATTGCCACCCATTATATTAAGGCCGGTGGGGGTAAAGATGGCATTCATGTCGAACCCGTTTTGCTGGCCGAAACTTCGTCGCTGGGGCAGGAATATCTCGCCGCCATGCACCTGGCCGGACGTTATGCCTATGCCGGTCGCGATTGGGTCTGCCAGAAAGTCGCCAACATTCTCGGCGCGCATGTGATTGATGCCGTGCACAACCATCATAATTTTGCCTGGCGAGAAGAACATGGGGGCCAGAATTTATGGGTTGTGCGCAAAGGGGCGACCCCGGCTTTCCCTGGTCAACGCAGTTTTGTGGGTGGCACGATGGGTGAACCGTCGGTGATTCTAGAAGGCGTTGCGAGTGCTGAGAGCCAACTGACCCTGAATTCGACCGTTCATGGAGCGGGGCGCATCATGTCGCGCACCCAAGCTAGCGGTAAAAAGCGCTGGAAAAAAGGCAAAGCGACGCAGGAGAGCGCAGGTCTGGTCAGTCGTAAGATGATGATGAATTGGGTGCGCGAGGCGAACGTAGAATTGCGCGGCGCAGGCACGGATGAATCGCCACATTGTTACAAGCGGCTTGATCAAGTATTGGCCTACCACAAGGATACTGTGCGCATTTTGCATACATTGACGCCGATCGGCGTGGCAATGGCCGGTGAAAACGAGTTTGACCCTTTTAAAGATTAGGCGGCGCGCATTAGTAGCACAGACAATCATGACGCTCCTAAGCAGAGTCGCCCTACCCGCCATCTTTTGCGAAAATTTCGCCGTTGTCAACAAATTAAGTAAAAATACTGATGGCGCAGGTTGTATGGCCTGGTATACAATAAAGCAGCCGTTCAGGTTGATCGATTGTCGGCATAGATCCAGATGGTCTGGAGCGCGACTGGGCTTTAAACCACCCACGGTTGCCAAATCCGCATCTACTCAGGCGGTTAACGTCAAAATCGTGACTAATGATCGTGTCCAAGTGGTGAGACGCCCTTTGTGTGGACGCGCGAATGCGTAAACAGTAAAAAAAGGAACCATAATTTGTTTTCGCTTTGGATTGATCTTAGTTTAGGGAAATCTTCTCCGATCCAGGCACGCGCGCTTGCAACAGGATCGGCAAAGGCTCAGCAGCCGCGCCGCTTATGGGTCTGCTTGGCCTTAATGCTTTTAAGTGTCAGCCTGTATACCGCTTGTGACCAATCTGAGCCCACGCCGCCACCACCGCTGCCGACCGGCGAGACCTTGGTGCTCTACAACTGGCCCGATTATCTGCCGCAAACCGTTTTGGACGCGTTTACGGCAGAATATGGGATCAAAGTGGATTATCAGATGTATAGTTCGCAAAAAGAAGCGGTCGCCAACCTGCGGGCTGGCAAAGTATATGATGTAGTGATTATCGACAACGATCTGATTCCGCCGTTGTTAGCCGATCATCTATTGGCAGAGATGAACCGAAGTCATCTCTCTAATTTTAAAAATATCTCGGCCAATTTTCGCGATCTAGCCTATGATCCCAACAATCAACACACCGTGCCTTTTAACTGGGGCACCACCGGCCTGTTGGTACGCCGCGATCTGCTCGCAGCGCCGATTACGCGCTGGGCCGATCTCTGGGATCCGCGCTACGCAGGCAAAGTAGCGATTTGGGCCTTACAGCGCCCGTTAATCCCGATTGCGCTCAAACAGTTGGGCTATTCGGTTAATTCGGAAAAACCAGCGGAGCTTGAAAAGGCCCTGCAAGCGTTAATCAAGCTCAAGCCAAATGTGATCTTTGTCGACTTGGATCAAGGGAGTGTTGGGCCGACATTGGTCAGTGGCAAGGCGATTCTTGCCTATGGTTGGGCTTACGATGCATTGACAAGCCAGCACGACAACAAGCACATTGAATATGTACTACCCCGTGAGGGCACCATCCTGTGGGGAGATAATCTGGTCATTCCAGCCAACAGTCCGCACAAAACCGCCGCTGAGCTTTTTATAAACTTCGTCTTACGGCCAGAAAACGGCGGCAAAATTGTCAATGAACTTTATTATGCCAATGCCAATGGCGCAGCGCGGGCCTTTATCAAGCCAGAAATTTTAGCCAATCCCATGGTTTTCCCGCCCAATGCGGATCTAAAAAACGCCGAAATTATGATGGCGCCCAGTCCAGCCGGCCAAAAGTTATATGACGAGATTTGGAAGCGCTTTTTAGCAGCCGCACCTGTCACACCAGATCCAAAGCAAAACCGCTAATATTTTATTAGGGCGCTATTCACTTATAGGCTATTACAAATAAATAACGATCCAGGGATCGAGACCTGACAGGAGGAAAGAGCCCCACCTGTCAGGCGGGTGCCCACTGGGCGCGATGACAATTTTTCAAGTGGATAAGACTGGATATTTATTTTCATTCACCTTATAGGCTTAGGCGTGACTACGTCTATAATCGTGTTATGCTTAAGCAGAGGCATAAGCATTGTTTGTCACTGGGAAATTTGTAACGGCTAACCCCACCCGCGCCCAAGGGGCTCCCGCTCCCCAAACGAGGGAGGGAACCGTCACATGATGCGCGCAGTTCTCGACGCGTCCCGTGACAATTCCTCCCCTGTTTGGGGGAGGTTAGGAGGGGATGGCTTGGTAGTTACGGAAATTTTATGCTTTCACATCCTAGGCCATGCGTTGGCCCTCCATTTTAAAGCAGTAACAGAAATTTTATCAGCGCCATTGGCAAGCCGTTACGCCCATCGCCCAATGCTCAGCTGGCATAAAATCCACCGGACAGGCTAAGTAGGATATACGTATGCGTTTTAATCAACAGAGCGTGATCAATGCTTACGCTTTCCTAACGAAAACAAAAGGAAAAGGTAACTCGATCAGCCGGCAACAGAGCCTGCGCTGGCGGCTCTTAAATTGGCTTGGCGCGATCCTATTATTTACTCTGCTCATGATCGGGTTGGGTGTATCGGGCTTTGTCTCACAAACTGAGCAAACCGCATGGGAGGGTCGACAAGGAGAAGCGTCGCGCAATGCGGCGGCGGCAGTGGCAGATTTCGTGCAGCGGATCAACACTACCCTGATCGCGATCAGCTTGTTGGGGCGCAACGAATTAAAAAGTGAGCCAGAACAGTTGCTCCGTCTGCTCCGGGACAATCCTGCTTTGCTAGAAGTTATCTACTTGGATGGCAATGGTCACTTATTGGCCCATGTTGATCAAGATGTGTCCGTATTAGCCGAACTTTTCACGATTCCCCAATCCAATTGGTTTCAACATGCCCATGATGGGGAATATTATCTCAGTGATCTTCAGCTTTCACCGACCAACGAACCGTATCTGGTGATCGCAGTACCGGCGCCGAATGGCGGTGTTGTCGCGGCTCGCTTGCAGATGAAAGTTTTGGGAAAAACGATTGCCGCGATTAAATTTGGGCAAACAGGCCAGGCCTATGTGATCAATCAGGCCAGCCAGGTGATTGCCCATACTGATTCGAAAGTCATTCTTGCCAACATGAACATGGGTGATCGGCCAGAATTGATTGCAGCGTTGCAAGCGTCTAAAAATCAATGGACAGGCGCCTATGTGAATTTCGAAGGTACACCGGTGGTGGGCGCCACCGCCCCGGTGCCAGGCACGGATTGGGTTGTGATCACAGAACTGGCACAAAAGGAGGCCTTTGCGGTGACACGGCGCGCCTGGTGGTTGTTGGGCGGCGGTATGTTGATCTTTGGTGCGCTAGCCTTAACCATTACAACACAGTTGCTGGGGCGCGTTATCTTTCAGCCGCTGGAAAAGCTCCAAGCGGGCGCAGAACGCATTGGGCGCGGGGATCTGGTGCATCGCATCACCTTTGTACATCAAGATGAAGTGGGCCAGGTGGCGCAGGCTTTTAATGAAATGGCGGATCAACTGCGCAATCGCGAGGAGCAACTTGTGACGCAGACCGTCGAATTGGCGACCGAGGTCAATGAACGTAAAAAGGCGGAGGATGCCCTGCAAATTGCCCACGACGAATTAGAAATCCGTGTGCAGCAACGGACGATGGAGTTGGCTGAGGCAAATGCAATTTTACGCGTTGAAATTGGCGACCGCATCCGTGCCGAGGCGGCGCTGAGCGAATCTGAGGCGCGTTATAAGACCCTTTTCAATACAGCCCCGGTCGCAATTTTTACAAAGGACCAGGACAGTCGCTACACAAGTGTCAATACGTATGAACGCGGTTACTGGCATCACGATCCGGTGGGCTACACGGATACCGAGTTGCTGGCCCCCGAAATTGCCAACAAGTTGCGCGCCACCGACTTACAAGTCTTAGATACGGGTAAGCTGTTTGTCATAGAGGAACAATTCCTTGCACCACATGGCATGCGCATCATGTTGTCCCATAAAGTGCCCCTTTATGATGCCGATCAACGTGTGATTGGCATCTTGGGGGCGAGTTTAGATATTACCGAACGCAAGCAAACAGAAGAAGCGCTGGCCAAACGGGCCGCCGAACTGGAAGAGGTGACGAATTTTCTCGATTCGATTATTGAGAATTTGCCCAGCATACTCTTTGTCAAACAGGCCAATGGTTTGAAATTTGTTCAATTCAACCGAGCCTGGGAGGAATTGCTAGGCATTGATCGGCAATCGATGCTCGGCAAAAGTGATTACGATTTCTTACCCAAAGAGCAAGCAGAGGCGTTCCGCGCCAAAGATCTGGAAGTGTTGACCACGGGCATCGCAGTGGATATCCCAGTCGAATCGATCCAGACGGCGACAAAGGGTATTCGCTTGCTGCATACTCGAAAAATTCCTGTTTTAGGCGTCGATGGCCGGCCCAAATATTTATTGGGACTTTCTGAGGACATTACCGAACGCAAACGTGCAGAAGATCAAGTTAAGGCCTCGCTGGAAGAGAAAGTGGTGCTGTTGCAAGAAATTCATCACCGTGTCAAAAATAATTTACAAGTCATCTCCAGCCTGCTCTACCTACAAGCTGGAAAAATTCAAGATCCGCTGATGCTGAGCATCCTGCGCGACAGCCAGAATCGGGTCAAATCCATGGCGCTCATTCATGAGAAGTTATACCAAACCAAAGATCTGGCAAAGGTGGATTTGGGCGAGTATATTCACAATCTGGCCAACTACTTATTCCGTTCGTATACCGCGCACGCCGGTGCCATCCAATTACGCGTGCAAGCCGACAACGTGTTTCTCGGCATCGATACAGCCGTACCATGCGGCTTGATCATCAATGAACTGGTGTCAAACGCACTCAAACATGCTTTTCCTAACAACGCGTCAGGTGAAATCCAGATCGAACTACGCGCCGATGGCGTATCCAATCCCCAACCTACCCAGGGGCAACTTTGTATATTATGTGTCCGGGACAGTGGGGTCGGATTCCCGGCAGATATCGATTTTCAAAACACAACTTCGCTAGGCCTGCAATTAGTGAATACACTAGTCAACCAGTTGGACGGGACGATCGAGCTTTATTACAATCATGGAACTGAATTCAAGATCAAATTTCCTAACCCAATCTAAAATTTAGACGGCACCCATCATATCGATAGTAGACCTTATTCCGATTTAATTTTGTGCATTTGTAGGTGCGGTTTTTAACCGCACAAGGCTGGATTGACCCAGATTGTGCGGTTTTTAACCGCACCTACAAGACCGATCTGGCGCTGTTTTGCTATCCAAATAATAAATCGGAATAAACGCTAGTAAAACCTTATACATTTAGAAAAAAAGGATGCATTTGCATTATAATTAGGCAGCTCAATGGTATGATTGAAACGATATAACTTCAGGGTTGTTTAGCATAGATTATTTGTAATATTCAGCCTTCGGGAAATGCTTTCCGGGAAGCTAGATTCACGGCCATCACATCGTACGGCTTGGGTATCATGGGCGGCCACAAGGGCAAAACCTGACCAATGTCACACGGGATCAGCGCAGACTGTGGGCCAACGAGAATTGTCCTCATCACTCACCACTCACGATTTATGTTCAAAGCGAGCGTAAGTCCAAAGGAGTAAGATCATGCATCAAGCCAAAATTCTTGTTGTCGAAGACGAAGGGATCGTCGCGATGGAGTTGCAAAACCGCTTAGAACAAATGGGCTACAGCGTGCTTGGCATTGCAGCGACTGGCGAAACAGCCATCGAAAAAGCAACCCAGCTACAGCCTGACCTGATCTTGATGGATATAAAACTGAAAGGCAAAATCGACGGCGTGACGGCAACCGAACAAATTCGCGCGCAGCTTGATATACCGGTGATCTTTCTCACCGCGTATGCCGATGAATATACGTTGCAGCGGGCCAAAATGACGGCGCCTTCCGGTTATGTGTTGAAACCTTTTGAAGAGCGTGAGCTATACATCGCCATTGAACTGGCTTTGTATAAACACAGCGCAGAGTCGGAAACAAAGACAGAAGAAAACTGGCTGGCGCATACGATCAGCGAGATTGGTGATGCGGTGATTGCCACCAATGCCCAAGGCCAAATCAATTTTATGAATCAGGCCGCCGCTACGCTCACCGGCTGGTCGCAGACCGAGGCGCTTGGTCAAGATGCCAACCAAGTCTTCCATATTGTGGAAGAAGCGACCTATACACCGCTCGAAAATCCGATCGCCAAAACGCTGCGTGAGGGCGTATTGGAAAATTATGGCAGCGAAACCTTACTCCTGGATAAAGCCGGTGTAGCCCGATCGATCGACAATACAGCCACCGCTATTCGCGACAAAACCGGTCAAATTATGGAAGTAGTGCTTGTCTTTCGTGATTTGAATGAACGAATTGAGCCGCCCACCTCGTCTCTGTAAAACAGCCTAAGGAAGTAGAATTATGACCCAGATCCCTATTCACTCTCCCCGCATTCTTGTTGTAGAAGATGAAGGGATTGTGGCGATGGAAATCCAAAATCGGTTATCTAGCATGGGCTATAGCGTCGTTGCCGCTGTCGCGACTGGTGAAGTTGCGATTGAAAAGGCAGGCCAGCTACAGCCCGATCTAGTGCTGATGGATATTCGGCTCAAAGGTAAAATTGATGGTGTGACGGCGGCAGAGGGCATTCGCGCCCGCTTTGATATACCGGTGATCTTTCTCACGGCGTATGCCGATGAACATACGTTGCAACGCGCCAAAGTGACGGAACCTTACGGCTATGTACTGAAACCATTTGAAGAGCGCGAATTACACATCGCCATGGAAGTGGCCCTCTATAAACATCGAACCGAACGAAAATTAAAAGAAAATGAACGGTGGTTGAACACTACTCTCAACAGCATTGGGGATGCCGTCATTGCCATGGACAGCACCGGCCTTGTGAATTTTATGAATCACACCGCCGAAACCCTCACCGGTTGGTCATTGGCGGCGGCTAGTGGCCAGGATTTATGGCAATTATTCCAACTATTTGATGAGCGAACCCAGACAGCGCTTGAAAATCCCGTCACCCAAGCCCTGCATAAAGGCGTCAAAGTGACGCTAGGTCGCGACACCCTACTCATCACAAAGGCAGGCGCACAGCTAGCCGTTGAAGGACAGGCGGCGCCGATTCGCAACGAAGCGGACCAGACGATTGGCGTAGTGTTAGTCTTGCGCGATGTCATCGAACAGAGAAAGTTGGAAGGCGAGTTGTTAAAGACGCAAAGGCTAGAATCACTTGGTTTGATGGCAGGTGGCATTGCGCATAAATTTAATAATCTACTTGCGGTTATTATTTCCAACATTTCTCTGATCAAGCTGCGCACCCAAAAAGAGAATAACATCTACGGCAAACTAGAAACTGTAGAAAAGACTGCCTGGAAGGCAGCGGATGCGGCTCAACAATTGCTCACCTTTGCCAAAGGGGGAGCGCCGATCAAGAAGACCTGCTCTGTTGTTGAAATTATTACCACAGCCACCGAGCTAGTTGTCAAGTCATTTAATGTGCATCATGATTTGGTGCTACCCAGCGAACTCTGGTCAGTGGAAGTCGATCCAGGTCAGATCAGTCAGGTCATGACCAATTTGTTGATCAACGCTGAGCAGGCAATGCCCAATGGTGGCACGATTCAGATCCAGGCCGAAAATGTGGGTCCAGACTCGCTCGCCGACCTGCCACTAGCGGCAGGCCGTTATCTGCGCGTCTCCGTCCAAGATCAAGGCATTGGGATTCCGCAAAATCTGCTACCGCATATTTTTGAACCCTATTTCACCACCAAAATGAGCGCTGATGGGTTAGGCCTGGCCACAGCCTATTCGATTATCGGGCGGCATGCGGGTTATATCGCCGTGGCATCCGAACCGGGCCTTGGTACGACATTTCACATCTATCTGCCCGCCTCTACCCAAGAGAAAATCACAGCTGTCCTCGCCCCAACGAGCGCCCCGGCGCAGGGCCAGGGTAAAAAGATTCTGATCATGGACGATGAAGATTTGATAAGGGAAGGCGCGGCCAATGTACTGGGCTATTTAGGTTACAAAGCCGAATTTGTCAAAGATGGATTGGCCGCCGTAGCCAGCTATAAACAAGCCAAGGCCATGGGCGAATCATTTGACGTTGTCATTTTAGATCTAACAGTCCAGGGCGGCATGGGTGGCAAAGAGACCATCCGCCAGTTATTAGAGTTAGATACGCAAGTGAAAGCCGTAGTCTCTAGCGGTTATTCGCATGATCCGGTAATGGCGAACTTTAGAGAATATGGTTTTAGCGGCGTACTGGCCAAACCGTATACCATCGAAGAATTGAACAAAACACTGGCGCAAGTGATCGGGGAAACGCCACTGATTTATTCACCAGCGACCATCAAGGAGATTCAGAAGCATGCAACGCTTTGAGCACCAAACCGCGATCGTCACCGGTAGTGCGAACGGGATCGGGCTGGCCACGGCGCGCCGGCTGGCTAGTGAAGGGGCCGCGGTCATCGTGGCCGATCTAGATCTGGCGGCGGCGCAACAGGCGGCGCAGGGCATCCGTGATGCGGGGGGCGCAGCGTTGGCGCTCCCGCTGGATGTGACTTCGCGCCCGCAAGTCGAAGCCATGTTGGCCACCGTGCTCGCCCATTATCCGCAGGTTGATATCCTGTGCAACATTGCTGGCATTGCGCATGGTGCGCCATTTCTGGAAATTAGCGACGAAAAATGGCATCAAACGCTGGATGTAAATTTGACGGGCGTTTTTCTCTGTTCACAAATCGTGGCTCGCCATATGGCGGAACACAAAATTGCCGGACGCATTATCAACATGGCATCCACCAACGGTCTGGTGGGGGAAAGCAATATGGCGCAATACAATGCCTCAAAATTCGGCGTCGTCGGCTTGACAATGACCATGGCAATTGATCTAGCGCCCTATAACATTCGTGTCAACAGTGTCTGCCCAGGCTTGATCAAGACGCGGCTCACCCAATCAGCCATCGCCAATCCCGAATGGGCCACCGATTATCTCAAGAAAATTCCGCTAAATCGCTTTGGCGAACCGACTGAAGTCGCCGCCGCCATCGCTTATCTGGCGTCAACCGATTCCGGTTTTATCACCGGCCACCAGTTGGTGATCGACGGCGGGCAGTTGACGTTTTAAGCACGACCAGCAATCAATAGATTATCGCCACTGCTGACGTCGAAGAAGTGCATCTTGCTCAGGTTTAAGGTAACCGGCGTCTTTTGGCTCTCTTGCAACATGAGATCTGGATTGGCGCGCGCCAGCAACATATCCGATCCCATCGCCACACTCACATAGACATCGGAGCCAAGCGGTTCGACCAGATCGATCACACCTTGCGGATCACCAATTTGGGTGCTCGCCACCGCCACATCTTCAGCCCGAATCCCACACATCACTTTGCTGGCATTCATTGTCGTTTTACTGCGCAACAAACTGTCACGTGCGCGCGCGGGCAACGTATATTGTGCAAAACCAGTGCGTAATTGAAGTTCCCCGTTCTGGTTTTCCAGCACCCCTTCAAATAGATTCATCGGCGGGCTGCCGATAAAGCGCGCCACAAATTGATTGGCCGGGTGGTTATAGATCGTCATCGGGTCGCCCACTTGTTGCACAAGGCCGCCACGCATGATCACAATGCGGTCGCCCATTGTCATTGCCTCCACCTGGTCATGCGTGACATAGATCGTCGTAATGTCTAGTTGGCGCTGCAAACGGATGATCTCACGGCGCATTTGGATGCGCAATTGGGCGTCGAGATTGCTGAGCGGCTCGTCCATCAGAAAGAGGCGCGGCTGGCGCACAATCGCGCGGCCTAGGGCCACGCGTTGGCGTTCACCACCGGAAAGTTGGCGGATGCGGCGCGCCAACAGATGTTCAATTCCCAATAATTTGCTGGTTTCCATCACCCGTTTTTCAATTTCGGCTTTGGCAACGCGCCGCAGTTGCAGCGGGTAAGCAATATTGTCAAAGACTTTTTTATGCGGATAGAGCGCGTAATTCTGAAAGACCATCGCAATGTCACGATGGCGTGGCTCCACCTGGTTTACCACTTGGTCATCGATCAGGATTTCGCCGGACGAAACACTCTCCAGTCCAGCCACCATGCGCAGTGTGGTGGTTTTGCCACAGCCCGACGGCCCGACGATCACAAGGAATTCGCCTTCAGCTACTTCTAGATTGACATTGTCAACCGCCAGACCTTCGCCAAAACGTTTACAGAGATTGCGACAGACAACGCGTGCCATAGATTCTTCCTTACTGAAATTACGAAACGTTACAAATAATGAGTGACCAGTGATGGGTGAAAAAGGTCATTTGATTTCACTCGTCACTCGTCACTATTCTTTTGGTTTTACGATTTCAATAATTAGTTTTTTGCCTTTTCGCTCGTAGATCACTACGTGACGAAGAATCTCCCACCAATAAAAATTCAGATCAAGCTGAGTACAGCCTTCAGGCGGAATGCCATCAGCCGTATGTCTTAATTCCTCAATTTTAATGAGCAAATCAAAAACAAAATTACCATTATCGAGAAAGTAATGTTTAACTTCGTCGCTGTACTCAATGCCCCACATTGCCCGCCTGCTTTTCGATCATCAGGCGCATTAGGTCATCGTGTGAGATTGTGCCGGTCTTGCCGCTGTCTATGTCGGCTGATATTTGTTTTGCTTTCGCTAGAAGATCGCTTTGTTGTTGGCGCTTAAGTGCCTGCCATTGCGCGTAATTGACCACGACCGCGGTCGGCTTATTGTATCGCTCGATTATCACTTCGGTATCACCACGCCACACATCGTCAAGAATATCACGTAGTTTCAGCCTTGCTTCGTCGCTTTTAAATGTCTTTGTTGTCATCATTCAGCCTTTACCAGGTTGCTATAGTGTCTATAGACATTATCAGTCATTTTACTCTATTTGTCAAGCACCTAAGCTGAACTTTGCACATCACCTACCATGCCTGTTAGCTTTCAACCGTTGGTCGCCTATGCTTACACTTTACCATAACCAGTAGTTAAGACGACTGGGAGCCTAACGATCAACACAAGTTCGCACCTGCGTTTTCATCGTCCATCACGCCTCACTTCTCACTCACCGCCACCATACCTCGGGTCAACTGGTCTTGCACCAGCATAAAGAGCACCACCACCACCAGCGTGGCCAGAAACGACGCCGCCATCAGTTGATGCCATTCGACTTTGAAACGGGTCACAAACTTAAAGAGGCCAATCGTGAGTGGCAATTTATCTTGGCTTTGCAAAAAGGTCAGAGGCAACGTGAACTCATTCCAGCCATTCATAAAGCTGAAAATGGCCACGGCCACCAGCCCCGGCCAGGAGAGCGGCATCACCATGCGCACCATCGCCCCCACGCGCGAATTGCCATCCATCATGGCGGCCTCTTCGATTTCGGGCGGAATCGTCATAAAATAACCCATTAACATCCAGGTATTAAACGACAAACTAAAGATCGCGTTGAGCACAACAATCGTCAACAAACTATCTAGCATGTTCAAACTGGCCACCAGTCGAAACAAGCCCAAGATCAATACAATTGGCGGAAACATCTGGATCCCAAGCAAGAAGAGGACGTAGATACTTTTACCGACAAAGCGATAGCGGGCCAGGGCATAAGCCGCCGGGATTGCCAACACGAGCGAGGCCACCGTTGACCCCAAGCCGATCAACAAGCTGTTCCAAAAATAGGTACCCAGCGGCACCACGTGCCAAATGTCAAAATAGTTCTGGATGGTTGGCGCACGCGGCATAAAGGTAGGCGGCGGAATGTAGACTTCCTGGCTGGTCTTGAACGAGGTGGAGATCATCACGATCAGCGGGAAGATGCTGATCAAGAGCACTGGGATCAGCAGGCCGAAAATCCCCACCAATTTGACCAGGCGTGGCGTCAGCATGCTGGACGTTTGCTTGGCAATCATGCGCCCTCCTGTGCACCGAGCAGGCGCGTGTAGATGATGCTAAAGAGCGTCAACACCACAAATAGACAGACAGAAAGCGCAAAACCTTGACCAAAATGACGAAATTCAAAGGCTAATTTGTAGAGATAGGTGGCCGCAATGTCCGTGCGATAGATCGGGTCACCTTTGGTCAAAATCCAGATCACGGCAAACGAGCGGAAGGCCCAGATTACCGATAAAAGCGTCACAATCATAAAGACATTGCGCATTTGCGGCACGGTCATATCGCGAAATTCTTGCCACGCGCCCGCACCGTCCATCTTGGCTGCGTCATAGATGTGCGGCGGAATACCTTGCAGACCAGCCAGAAAGGTGATCGTCATAAACGCCACCGAAGACCAGACTTCGACAAACATGGCGGCGGCAAAGGCTGTCCCTGGATTGCCCAGCCAGACAATATAGTCTTTGATAATGCCGGCCTCGCTCAATAAATAGTTGAGCGAACCCATCTGGCCGTGAAAAATCCACTTCCAAGTGATGGCAGAGACAGCATAAGGCATGGCCCAGGGAATTAAAAGCAGCGCCTTGGCCAACGAACGACCGGGAAAGTGTGTATTTAAGATCAACGCCAACGGAAAGGCAATGATCACTTCGAGTAGCACCGTGCCAAAGGCAAACAGGCAAGTCTGCCGAATAATCATCGGCATGCGCTCATCACGCGCCAGATCGATGAAGTTCTGCAAGGTGCCAAAGCGCGTAGGATGCGCCATAATATCGACGTCGGAAAACGCGGTCACGATCATATTAGCAATCGGGTAGACCAAAAAGATCGCAAACCCCAGAATGCTCGGCACGAGTAGCCAATAGGCCAGTTGATTCTCGGCCCATTCCTCGCGCAAACGGTGCAAAAACCCAGGGCGCGCTAACGGCGCGTTGACGGGGATAGAGATAGCTTGATTGGCCACGATAGATGCCTTTCTGCAAGGAGTAGGAAGTAGGGAGTAGGGAGTAGGAAGTAGGGAGTAGGAAGTAGGGAGTAGGGATTAAAGAACAGGTGATGTTTCTAATCCCGTATCCCTACTCCCTACTTCCGTCACGTCAACTTATGCCGTGTATCAATCTCTTTCGCCGCAGCCGCCAGCGCATCGGCCACCGACATTTCGCCGAGCCAGATGTGCGCTAATGCATTGTTCAAGGAAGTTTCATCTTCGGAGCCACTGGCCGGCCACGGCGTTTGAAAGACGTTATGCGCCGTTGCCAGTTCTTTGACATAAAATTCTTTGTATTTGGTCAATGGATCATTCGGATCAATATATTTGGAATCCTTGCCCACATCGATCCGTTCGGGAATGACACCACGTTGGAGCGCAAATTGCAGCCGATTCTCGGCATTAAACATAAATTTCAACAGATCGGCGGCCTGTTCTTTATGTTTAGATTGATTGGCCATCATCACGGCATCCGGCCAGAAGACGTTAGGATGTTTCAGGTCGGCCTTGACCACGGGGATCTGCGCAAGATCGTATTGCATATCAGGTGCATCGTGACTGATGATGGTGGGCATCCACGAGCCGGTCTCCAACATCGCCATCTTTTTGCCCAGGAAGAGTGGTTGTAAATCGGAGTCGCGGTTGGCGTTTTGTGGGGAAGGTTGCGCGGTTTTGTCGGTGAGCACGATATCTGTCAAAAATTGGACAGCCGCAATGCCCTCCTCACTGGCACCGCGCCAATGCCCATCCGCCGTCCACGGCGCCAGATCGTTACCAGCACCGATGGCGCCGATCCAGGCATACCACCAGTAATCACCCGGTCCGACGCCAAAGCCATAAATATCTGGCGGATTGGAGATGGCCTTGGCGGCTTCCCGCACATCAGCCCAAGTTTCCGGCGCTTTTAAACCTTTTTCTGTAAACAAATCGGTGCGGTAATAGAGCCCGCGCGGGTCGAGGAAATAAGGCATGCCATAGAGCTTGCCATCAACCGTCATTGCCTTGATCCCAGATTCCCAGAAATTTTCGAGGAAATCTTTGCCCATCAGATCATCAAGCGGCGCCGTCTCCTTGGCCGACGTAAATTCGAGGCACCATTGACCGGAGCCATTAAAAATGTCGGGCGCTTGCCCACCACTAATCTGCGTTAGCAACAAATTGCGGCCATCTGGCCAACCAACCACTTCTAATTTCACTGTACTTGCCGTCTGGCTTTTGTTAAAAGCATCCATCACGGCCTGGGTGTCGGGTTGCATCCGGGTGTCGTAGTCCATCGCAACAAAGCGTAACTCTGCCGGCGCTTGTGACGCGGCGCTGCTGCCCTGAGCACCGGTGGCGGGTGCACTGGCCGGCGCAGCACAGGCAGCGAGCACTAGTGGCGCGCTTGCCACGGCGATGACCTTCAAAAAATTGCGGCGAGACAATCCGTGCTTCTGGTCTTGCATATTTTTCTCCTGGGACCGTTTAAGTGACGAGGATCAATATGATGTGCGGGCTTTTATTATGAACCATAGCGTCAAAGATTGTCAAGCAGCATTTTTTATACCAAATCCCGGTGTTTTATTGTAAAGTCTGCTATGTAAGCGGCCTCACCCCCGCGCCCTGTGGGCGCAGGGGTGAGGCCGCCCTTAATTTTTAGCCATTTGACAAAGCATCAACCTCCAAGTACGATGGCAAGCTAGGGCTGAGTTGACCGTCTCATGCCTAAAACACCTGGGCGGTTGTGCCAACGTATCAATATCAACAACGAGTAAAATAGAATCCGCGGGAAGATTTAACAAGATGACAAGTTCTGACAAAAAGTTGTGCGCGGGCGCAGCGCAAATCGATATCACGCCACCCATCGGCATGGAGATGACCGGCTACGCGGCGCGCGCGGGCAGTTCGACTGGTGTCCATGATCCGCTCTTTGCCAAAGCGTTGGTGTTGGACAACGGGGTGTGTCAAGCGGCCATTATCACCTGTGACGTACTAGGCTTTCACAAGGATTTTGTGGCTGCGGTCCGTGCCGATATTGAGGCTACTACGGGTATTCCTGGCACCAATGTACTGATTACCTGTTCACACACGCATGCGGGACCAGCGAGCATGTTTTTGCAAAGTTGTGGCGAGATGGATGAAACCTGGATGGTGATATTGCGCCATCAGTTGGTAGAAGTCACCCAAAATGCGTTTTCCAAGCGGCAACCAGCCAAATTTGGGTTGGGGCGCGGTCGATTCACCACGGGCGTACATAATCGGCGCGCGCCGGGTGATATCCTCGATCCCGAAGTGGGCATCTTACGCGTGGTCGATGAGCAAGCGGCAACCATTGCCACTTTCATCAATTATGCCTGTCATCCCACCTGTCTGACCGGTGAAAATCAACTGTTTTCCGCCGAATACCCTGGCGTGCTGACCGATCAGGTGCAACAAGCAACCGGCGCGATCTCACTGTTCGCCACGGGTGCGATTGGCGATGTCGGGCCAGCCGCGCGCGGTTGGCCGGTCTATGAAGCGATTGGCAGCGGCTTGGCTGAAACCGTATTAAATGCCCTGCCAACTCTTGAACTAACTGATTGGTCCAGGCTGAGCGTTGCCTCCCAAACCGTTGATCTGCCGCTCCAGCCGTTGCCCACCCGCGAACAGTTGGCGCAATTCCTGGCAGCGAATCAGACGCCCTGGACCGAAGCGGAAAAGATTTCGGATTGGGTGCGCGTCAAAGTTGAATTTGCCATGCAACAATGGGTTGAACGCACGCGTGCGGCGCTGGCAGAAGACCCAGTGGTGACATCCGTGCAAACCGAGGTACAGGTGATCCGATTGGGCGACGTGGCCTTTGTGAGCGCACCCGGCGAATTATTTGTTGAGCTGGGGCTGGCGATCAAAGTTGGTGGCGGGGCCAAACAGACCTTTATCTGTGGCTTTAGCAACGACAATATCGGCTATATTCCGGCGCGGCGCGCCTATCCGCACGGCGGTTACGAGGTAGCCGATGCTTACAAATATTATCGCTATCCAGCCGCGCTGGCGCCCGAAGCAGGTGAAAAATATGTTGAAACGGCCATTCAACTGCTGCACAAGCTTGCTTAGGCGCCATCAAAGCATAAAGGATCCAGTAGGTGCGTGCTTTTAGCCGCACGTGCTGCGTGTACCCCAATTGTGCGGCTAAAAGCACGCACCTACGCATGATTTTGTTCGGCAAACACTGGATCCTTATTTCATTGACATGGCCTTAAAAGAATTGACACAGAAGCGCAAAGGAACGCAAAGAACAACAGAATGCACGTGGCCGATAAGATGTGCGTCTCTGCATCAAGTTTTTCATGCAGCCTGCGTCACATGAATTAGTGGTTATCAATGTCGATTATCCAGCATCAAAAGGAGTTCTTATGGCAAACCCACCCACTGATCTCGATATCTATTTATTCGATCTGCGCGGCTACTTGCTGCTGAAAAATGCCCTAACACCCGCCGAAGTGACGGATCTCAACACCGGTCTAGATGCCATCCCACCCTTGCAACAGGGGGATTGGTATGGGTATGTACATGCCCACAAGTATGGCAAAACGGATGGGCTGAATTTACAACAAATTTATGAAGGGGGTGAACCGTTTGAAAAGCTGATCGATCATCTGTCTTGGATCGACAAAATTAAATATTTTGTCGGCGGCGAGGGCACCTTCGACTACAATCATGGCCCGCTCTTTATTGACGAAAATCTCGCCAACTTCCGCGAGCCGGGCGAAGCGATTGGTTTGCATTCGGGCGGCCACAGCGGCGCGAAACGCAACCAATATCGCTATCATGCGGGTCGCTTTATGTGCGGCCAGGTCAATATTCTGGTCGCCCTGACCGATATCGGTGAGGGCGATGGCGGCACGATGATCATCCCCGGCAGTCACAAAGCCAACTTTATCCATCCCCATTTTGATCGCCATCGAATGGCGCCTGGCGCCTCGGTCGATGGCATTGAAGGGGCCGTGGAAATCCAGATGAAAGCCGGCGACGCCTTGCTCTTTGTCGACACCTTGTCACATGGGTCGGCCAAACGGGTCAACGAGGGTATCCGACGAATTCTGGTCTATCGCTACGGGCCTTCGTGGGGGAATTTCCGGCATGGTTATCAGCCTTCACCCGAACTTTTAGAACGCCTTACACCAGAACGGCGCAAAATCGTCCAGCCGCTGCAACTAATCCCACGCACACCGAATAAAAAGGCGTAATTGGGCAAACCAATCAGCGTGCATTGCATGGGTCAAATTCAGGTGCGAAGAAGAAATAGCGCATGACCCATGCATTGCATGCGCCGCTCTACGTCTAGCGCGATCCGCGCTTAGCTTTAGGAATTACAAATCAATCACGATCCAGGGATCGAGACCTGACAGGGGAAAAAGCCCCGCATGTCAGGCGGGTGCCTTCTGGGCGCGACAACTAATTTCTCAAAAATTTCACCAACAAACAAATAAAATTCTCAGGAAAAAAGCTTTATGCCGATCAATATGAAACAAGCATTGCCCCGTTTACGCGTGAGTGAGAACCAACGTTTTCTCGTCACCGAAACGGGCGCGCCCTTCTTCTGGTTGGGCGATACGGCGTGGGAGATTTTCCACCGGCTGACGCGCGCCGAGGCCGAATTCTACTTTGCCACCCGTCAACGCCAACGGTTTAATGTAATTCAGGCCGTGGCGCTGGCCGAGTTTGATGGTCTACATACGCCCAATGCTTACGGGGAATTGCCATTGCTGAATGACGACCCCACCCAGCCCAATCAAAAGTATTTCGCCTATATGGACGAGCTCATTCAATTGGCCGCGGCGCACGCGTTGTATGTCGGGCTGCTGCCCACTTGGGGTGACAAGGTCAATCACAATCAATGGGGAACAGGCCCGATTGTCTTCAACGAACAAAATGCACAGGTCTACGGGCATTATCTGGGCGAACGCTATCGCGATAATACGAACATTATTTGGATTTTAGGCGGTGACCGCCCGGCCATCCACGAACAAATTGATTACCGGCCGATTTGGCGGGCGATGGCCGCCGGGATTGACGAAGCCACCAACGGCAACGCGCTG
>JBBQBY010000013.1:0-33185 GCA_038318235.1 Caldilineales bacterium | reverse complement strand
GCCATTTGTTTGAAGAGATCATACATAATCTGGTTGGCGGCCGGGTCGAAGGTCCAGACGGCATAGGCCAAGCTGTGATAGTCGGCCAGCGGGATCACACCGGCATCTTTCAATTTGGCAAAGGCGTCCAACATTTCCGGCCACTTGGTGGGCGGTTGCACCCCATGTTTGGCAAAAAGCCCCTTGTTATAGAAGAACCAGAGCGTCGTATTGTCGAGACCGAGCCAGGCCGTCTTGCCATCTGATTGGCGTTCTGACGGCATGACAAACTGATCGCGCCAGGCTTTATTGCCCTGGACATACGGATTGGGTAGATCCAGAAAGTCATCGTAGAAATTGACCAGGCCGGCCTTCATCCACTTTTCGATCAGATAGGTCCAGTTGCCAAAGAGCAGATCGGGCCCATCTTTGGCCACCAGGCGGCGCTCGGTCCACTGTTGCGAATCCATGCCCTGATAATCAACCGGCGTATTCTCAATCTTAAAGCCGGCGTGCGAGGCTTCCCACTGCGCGATCAGCGATTTGAGCACCTCACCCGCTGTGCCCTTGGCATAGTCGCGATGGTCAATATGGATGACAATCGTCTCTTTGGCGGGCACGCCAGCCTCACCCGCCGGTGCGACCGGTGTACAGGCCGCCAGCGCCAATCCCGCCGCGCCAATGCCCATCGTCTTGAGCATCTGGCGGCGTGATAAATTCGTCTTCAAAATCATTGGTTGGTCCTTCATTCTGTCTCCTCCTCTTGGGTTTCCTGTTAAAAACGTATAAGTACGCAAGCACGGGATAGCAAAATGACTACACATAACACAACGCTGCTGATCACCTCCTTTCTAGACCTCTCCCCCCGCCCTCCCCTGCTGGGAGGGAGCCAATTGGTGGACAGAACAAGTCGCTTCGTCTACCCCTAACCCTCCCTGTTTGGGGAGGGTTAGGGTGGGGTAAGTCTCCGAACCAAAGCAGTGGAACAGCGCTCGACCAAATGGGTGGGGAGCATGATCCGTTGGAGCGCTGGGCGCGTCCGGTCTGCCTCTAGCAACATCTGAATCCCGATCTGGCCAGCCCGATAGCTGGACAAATGAATGGTGGTGAGCGGTGGCGATATAAAACTAGCATACGGAATATCGTCCATGCCCACCAGCGAAATATCGTTGGGCGTCTGCCATCCCGCTTCGGCAATCGCCTGCAACGCGCCGAGCGCCATCAGATCATTGGCGGTGACGAGGGCCGTCGGTGGGTTAGGCAAGGCCAACAGGGTGCGCGCAACCTGATAACCACCCGTGGCCAGAAAGTCGCCCCCACGTTCGAGCACCAGATCAAGCGGGACGGCCATTTCATGCAATGCCCTGTGATACCCCTGGGCGCGGGCATGCGACGATGGATGATCGGCAATGCCGCCAATATAACCGATCCGGCGATGGCCCAGGTGGAGCAGATGCATGGTGGCCGCATAACCCGCCGCCTCCCAGTCAAAGTTGATCAGCCCGATCACGTTGCGGTGCGGCGGCTGCGCATAATCCATCATCACCAGTGGCGTGTCGCCGCACGGCAGTTGGCTGAGCCGGCTATCGGGCAAAGGGTCGGACGTAATTAAAATCCCATCCACCCACTGGTGGACGAGCGTCTCCACCTGGGTGGGCAAATCAAGACCATCCGGGGCCGCCCCCAGCACTAGTAAACCATGACCCGCCTGTTGTGCGGTTTCAATCGCACCACGTGCCAGTTCGCTGGAAAAGGGATTAGAAATATTTGAAACGATCAGCCCAAGCGTGCCCGTGCGGCGCGTGGAAAGACTGCGCGCCACATGGCTGGGCCGATAATTATGTTGCTGGATCACCAGTTGCACGCGTTCACGCGTGGCCAGCGCCACATTTTCGTTCTCGTTCAACACATTAGAAACGGTGCCCACCGAGACGCCAGCTTCACGGGCAATTTGTCGAATCGTCGTCATAAGCAGAAAAGACAGTTTGGGTAGCTCATTTGAACCGGTTCAAATTCATTTAAAAAGAAAACTGCTCATTGAGCATCTGCATCATTTTGGCTGGCCTGGGCCAAGCGCCACACTTCTCACTTAAAAATATCCAGCTTGGAAAAACAACAGGGGATCGGGAGCAACAAATTCCATCAGCTTCATTTTATACGTTTGGCACGCACGACATATAGCTATAAATTAGCACAGTTCAAAAGAACTGTCAATTGGCTTAAAAACCCCCCAGGAATTCTCAATTCGGACGCGGATAAACGCGGATTTGCGCAGAGCAAACGGTTTGCCGATGGCATACGATATGTGAAAGGTCGAAAAACCGATTGTTTAGAAAAAAATCCGCGTCTATCTGCGTTGATCCGCGTCCGATTTTTTGAATTGAGCATTGCTGAAAACCCCCAATGGCGGCGCGCGCGTGCCGGCACCCCGTGACGTTTACGCGAATCGACGGTTCATATTTTATCTATTTTATGCTTTTTGCCCTAACTTCCGTTTTTTTTCGCCCTCCTTTGCGTCTCTGCGCCTCTGCGTTAGTTTTTTACCTGGCAACACCCGAATAGAGATTACGCCGTCCCTTCTTTGTGTGGCTATGTAACATTTTTTTAGCTACAGGCCTAAGATGCGATAATAAGCCAGAAAACTCCCTGATCATTATCCAGTTCAGGCGACTATCTGAACGGTCAGCCAAAGAAAACAAAGGGGACAAGATGACGAAGACCGAGCTACAAGCCTGGATCGAACTGGCCAAGGCGAAACCGCAAGACGAAGATGGCCCTGGGCTCAATATCGCCGACACCTGGATTTCGCCCGTACACAAATATTTCTGTATGGCGATCCCGAAGGCGGCCTGTAGCAAGATCAAGATCATGTTGCAGCAACTCGAAGGTTTACGGCTGCCAGCAGAGCCGCTGCACGTCCACTTTCGCGCCACGCCGGGCCTCCGTTTTGTACCCAGCATTGCCGATTTTGCCACGGCTGAGGCCATTGCGATCTTGACCGACGACGATTGGTTTCGCTTCACCTTCGTGCGCAATCCCTATGCCAGGCTCTTTTCCGCTTACAAATCCCAGGTCATGGATCTAAGCTCGCCTTATATCGGTTTTCGCGAGGCGATTCGGCAGCACGCGGGTTATCCGACGCCGCCTGGTGCCCGTTTGGGCCGGGTGGGCTTTGCCGATTTTGTAAAACAGATCGCGGCGCAACCAGATGACCAACGCGATGGGCATTGGAAATCACAGACGGGGAGTTTGCATCGCGCCGCCATTGACTACGATTTTGTCGGGCGCGTCGAAACGTTTGCGCAGGACTTCGGAACAGTGTTGCAACGGTTCAACGCGCCCGCCGCCCTATTGACCACCCTCGCCGAGCGGGTGAATACAACTGCCCAACTGCCGCTTGCCGCCGCCTATAACAAGGAATTGGCCGACCTTGTCTATGCCATTTACAAGGATGATTTTGAGGTGTTTGGGTATGCGCGGGATAGTTGGATGTTTGTTGATTGAGAGGTTTCGCGCACGGTGAAAGAGGCAGCGCATCAAGCATCGTGTGCATGATTATGGCATACGCCTACACTTAGCAAGCCGGAAACACCAGGTTCACACAAAGGCACAAAGCCACGAAGGAAAAGCTAAATTATTCAGGGTTTACGCAAGGTTTTCTACTATTTCTTTGCATTCTTTGTGTACACGCAATGCCCACACAAAGCCATCTTCCAGAGAAATTCTCACTGGTGGGTGTAAGTGGTCTTGCAGTTCTTAGTGGCTTAGTGGCTTTGTGTGAGCCTTGTTTTTCCATATCAGACGAAGAATTCATGGGGGCGTCGATCAAGAAAATGTTATTATTTTTGCCTTAAACAGCTTACGTTATGCTACGAAGAATTGCTCCGTAGACAGCGATTCCTCTTACGACATTCACAAGGGTTTACCCTACTTTTTTGCTAAAAAACATACGCAATTATACGTATATTACACGGTAGTCAAGACCGCTAGCTTGAACGCCGAACCAACGGTCAATGGCTGAGCGGCGTTCAGCGCCGCCACTGCTTTGCCATCTTTCAAAATAAGCACGCTCACGTCGCTGGGAAGCGCCTTGAACTTGGCAATCGCAGCCGCGCCGAATGCATCGGCTTCAGCTTCTAAAAACCGATTGTCAGCAAATTGTTACAGCATTTTTCGAGGCTTCGTGCTACCATCCGCTTAGAACCACCAAGCCATACGCTAGCCACATTGTAAGCCAGAACGGGAACCATGTTATTTAATTCGCTGCCATTTGCGGTTTTCTTTATTGTCGTCACGACCGCTTACTTTGTGCTGCCTTATCACTGGCGTTGGGGCCTTTTATTAATCGCCAGTTGCTACTTCTACATGGCTTTCGTGCCGATTTATATCTTAATTTTGCTCTTTACGATTCTCGTCGATTATATAGCGGGGCTTAAGATTGAGCAGGCGCAAGGCAAACAGCGCAAATTATTTTTGATTTTTAGCATCATTGCCAATGTTGGCGTCCTGGCGCTGTTTAAATATTTCAATTTCCTCAGCGCTAATTTTGCCAGTTTAGCTCATTTTTTGGACTGGAATTACCCGGTTCACAATTTATCGATCCTCTTGCCGATTGGCCTCTCGTTTCACACCTTTCAATCGCTAAGCTATACCATCGAGGTTTATCGCGGGCGGCAGAAGGCGGAACGGAATCTTGGTATCTTTGCGCTCTATGTTATGTTCTATCCGCAGTTGGTCGCTGGCCCGATTGAGCGGCCCCAGCATATTCTCCACCAATTTCGCGAGCAGCATGACTTTGACTATGCGCGGGTGAAGAGTGGGCTGCTGCTCATGGCCTGGGGGCTCTTTAAAAAAGTGGTGATTGCCGACCGGTTGGCGGTCTTTGTCAACACGATTTATGGCGACCCGACGCATTACACTGGTTTTGCGCTTGTGTTGGCCACCTATTTCTTTGCCTACCAGATCTATTGTGACTTTTCTGGGTATTCGGATATTGCCGTGGGCGCGGCGCGCGTCATGGGCTTTCGGCTAATGGAAAACTTCGACCAACCTTATCTGGCCCAATCGATTGACGAATTTTGGCGGCGCTGGCACATCTCGCTCTCTTCTTGGTTTCGCGATTATCTTTACATTCCGTTGGGCGGCAATCGCGTCAGCCGATCGCGGTGGGTTCTCAACACCATGATCGTCTTTACGGTAAGCGGATTGTGGCACGGGGCGAGTTGGACCTTTATCATTTGGGGGGCATTACACGGCTTTTACATGATTATCGGTTCGTTGGCCAAAGGCAAGTTAGCGCTGGATACCAGCCAATGGGGTCGCCTGGCCTTTATGGGCAAGCTGTTCAACGTACTGATCACGTTTCATCTGGTGGCTTTTGCCTGGATCTTTTTCCGGGCGGCGACGCTGCGCGATGCCTGGTATATTGTCACCCACCTATTTACTGACTTCCATTTCCGGCTGAACTATGGCATTGGCTTCGGTGTGGCGCCGGCGCTGATCGTGCTCTTTTGTATCGCTTTCATGGAGGGCGTCCAATGGCTTCATCGCAATGGTGGGATCAACTTTGCGATGAAACCAGCCTGGGCCCGTTGGTCGTTCTATTACGTGATCATTGTGCTGATCGTGCTCTTCGGCGTGATGAAATCGAATGCTCAATTCATCTATTTTCAGTTCTAAGGCTGTTGTATGAAGAAGCTGTTCACGAAAACCCTGCTCCTGGTTTGCCTGGTTTTCTTGACCTATCTGGTGCTCTTTTTGCTACCGAATAAGCCAACTTTGCTCTATGCCAGCATTCTCGACAAGCATCAGATCTTGCAGCGCGCCGGTTCGCCCAAAATTGTCTTTGTCGGCGGCTCTAGTCTTGCGCTGGGTTTGGATAGCGAAATGCTTCACGCCAAGACGGGGCTGCCAGTTGTCAATATGGGGTTGAACGGTGGCTTGGGTCTGCGATACATGCTGGAGGAGATCAAGCCAGATATTGCCGCCGGCGATCTGGTCGTGATCAGCCCGGAGTATGAACATTGGTATGGTTCGCTATTAGATGGGGATCTCAATTTATGGTGGATCTTGCAGGTTCAGCCGCGTTTCAGTAAATTCATCTCGTCGCAGATCCAGGTGGAAACGCTGCTGAAATATTTGCCTGAATTTATGCAGGAAAAATTCCTAGCGCTGTTGCCCGCCAAAATTGACCCTGTGTACAATCGGTTGGCCTTCAATCAATATGGCGATTTTGTCAACCATCTTACGCTAGCCGCGCCGGCTCACCTGGATGGCATTAAGCAACTCAAAGCCGAGCCGTTCAACGAACAGACCCGCACCGTGCTCCAAAATTTTGCGGCTTTTGTCAGCCAACGTGGGGCCAAAACCATGTTCATCTTTCCACCCTTGGCCGAAACGCAATTTGCCTTCAAGGACAATCAAGCGGCGATCCAACAATTGTATACGCTGGTCAAACAACTGCCTGCCATTACTGTGCTCGGCACACCACAAGATTTTGTCTTCCCCGATCAGATGTTTTTTGATACGGTCTATCACCTACGGGCTGAAGGCAGAGCGCTGCGCACCACACGCATGACCAACATGCTTTTGCAAGCGCTGCACAAGCGCCCGCTCGCCAGCGCGCCATGATCAGCGCACTATATGTAATATGTGTTAGCAGTTTGCTACTTGCTCTTCATCATCGGCTGCCGAAATCACGCCTTGTGGGCAAAGCCGACGAATGTTATTTGTCTCCCCGCGCCACTCACCACCACACCTTCTGATCCTGTCAGGCATCTGACATCCCTCGAACATTTTTGGTTCAAGCGGATCGCAAGGGGGAAATTGCTCAAATCTTCTAGGCAGCGGCGCAACGGTCTTTCGTCTGTCCCTGATCGACGCCGCCGCTTCCTGGAAGATGGTCAATCCCTTGCGATCCGGTTGAACCGCATTTTTCTCGATTACTTTCACTTTGCCATCAAGGCTGCGAACTGGACATCCGCACGCGTAACGAGTAGAATCTAGACCACACCGGTCAGGGGTGGCTGGCCTATCGCCAAAGCACTTCGCTGTATGCTGGGCAGAATATGGCCCTTGTCGTCTGTCTTACTAGCTTCCATCCACATCACTTAGACGACAGCCAACCACATTAGCCATATACCCTATAGATGTAAACCAGCATGAGCGTTCTGCAAAATTATCTTCGTCGGTTATGAAGGAGAGCATATCGCATGGATTTTTTCTCCGATCCCCGTGACATCCATCGGAGGTCTGTCAAACGGTCAGCACTCTTACGCCGTGACGCTGCAACGGGTGGCGGCGCTTATGGTGCCTCAACTGGCCGACTTGTGTACCGTCGAGTTACTCGGCGCCGATGGCCTGATTACGCCGGTGGCGGTGGTGCATGTCAATCCGGCCAAACTGCCTTGGCTCCAGCAACTGCGCGACCTCTATCCCCCGCAGTTCGCCGACGCCTATGGCATTGGCCAGGTGCTCCGAACCGGTCGTTCCGCCTCCTATCCAGTGATTTTAGAAGAACGTCTGTTGGCCGTGGCGCCGGATCAGACCTACAAAACCATCTTACAACAGGTTGGATTCAAGTCGGTGCTGATTGTGCCGTTGCAAGTACGAGATCAGATTTTGGGGGCGCTCACGTTAGCCTGGTCGGATACGGATCGCCATTATGCTGAGGCCGATCTGCACCTGGCGGAAGAAGTGGCAGCGCGAGCGGCGCTCGCCGTGGACAATGCGCGGCTGTATCAAGCCGCCCGCGCGGCGGAAAGTGATTTGCGCCAGCTCAATGAAAGTTTAGAGCAGCGCGTGGCCGCGCGTCTTCCCACGCTTGTCAGCGAGCGCGTGCCGCTGGAAATGGTCCTGCGCAATCTGATCAGCAATGCGCTAAAGCACCATCATCATCCCCAGACTGGGCAGGTGACCGTTTCCGCCACCGAGCAAGCAACATTTGTCGAGTTTGCGATTACCGACGATGGACCAGGCATCGCGCCACAGTATCACGACCGCATCTTCCAGATGTTCCAAACCCTAAAGCCGCGTGACCAGGTGGAAGGCAGTGGCATGGGTTTGGCCACCGTCAAGAAGTTGGTCGAAAGTTATGGCGGCAACATCCACGTCGATTCCAGGGCGGGCCAAGGGGCGACTTTTCGCTTTACCTGGCCCAAAACGCGAGAAGCTTAGTCCAGCGCGGCGCCAATAGGCCAATGATTACAAGTGAGACAGTAACACAGTGGACAGTGGCTGACTGACCTACTGATCTACTGACCCACTTAGGCCGCGCTGGACTAGGTCTATCCAACCCAGGCTACCCTAACGGCGCAAAGAGATCGATCAAATTGCCGTCTGGATCTTGAATGTGCGCATAACGCTGACCCCAGAAGGCATCCCACGGCGCTTTCGGCCCTGCGTAGCCAGCTGCGACCAAGTCATGGTAGCGCGTATCAACTTCAGCTGGGCTGCTGCATTTAAAAGCCAAACCCATCCCGTGCCCGACCGGTTCCACCCAGTCTGGGTTAAAACTTTTGATGACCGCCACTGTGTCCCAGGCGATCCGATAGCCATTGGTGGTTATGAGCTCCACATGATCTTCTGCTTCCGCGCCAGGTGGTATCGCCAGCCCCAGTAAGCGGTAAAATTGCAACGCGGCCGCCATATCATGCACGACGATGCCGATCAGATCGAGTTGAATTGCCATCATTCTCTCCTTTGATTTTTAACTGCTTTTCGATTACGACAAATAGTTGCCTGTACTGCCGCTCTAATTGAAAAAGGGTTTCGACTACAAATCTTACCCAATAAGTCTACTAGACCAACGGTGACAACTGTATGTCACCGTTGTGGATAGAGTTTAATCAATTTTTGGGCAAGCTGATGGATCTGTTGGCGGAGTTGCTCTGGCGCATGCACCAGCACCTCATCGCCGAGGCTAGCGAAGTAGCGCGTATACCACTTTAGCTCGGTTGGTGGGCAACGAAAGGTGAGACTGCCCGTGCCGTCCGCATGGCGCTGGATCGATTGCCCAAGATGTGGTTCACTTTCGACGTAGGCCACCCCCTGCGCTGTGAGCAGCGCGACAATTTGGGGGTGGGCTTCATGCGCGTAAGGCACGGAAGGCGGCTGGGCGGGAATGGGCAAAGCATTATCCAGCCAGACCAGCGCGCGAATACGATCCACACGATAGATTCGCTCGGTCTGATGCGTTTGCGAGTAGGCCCGGCAATACCAGAAGCCGTTTTGGGTGGAGAGTTGCTGAGGCAGAAGTTGCTGTGTCGATAGGCGCTCGGCAGATTGGTAGGTCACTTCCAGCCAGCGCTGCGCTTGCATCGCGGCCATTACATCGTCGAGAAACGGCGCAGGTTGTAAACGGTGCGGGATATCAACCGCGACCCTTTCCAGCATGGGTTCGATGCTGGCGAACTGAGCCTTGGGTAAGACCGAACGCAATTTGACAAGCAACGAGGCCAGTGCCGGCTCAAAGGGCAGGGCAGCCAATCCTGTGAGCGAGCGTAGGGCCAAGTGGAGCAGAAAACTCTCCTGTAGACTAAGCGGCAAGGGCGCCAGATAATAATCGCCGGGCAGCGCATAACCACCGCCCACGCCTTCACGGGCAATCACGGGGATGCCCATTTCGCTCAAAGCCTGCACGTCGCGCAAGATGGTGCGCTTTGATACTTCAAAGTGGCGCGCGATGGCGGTGGCCGTGCGGGGTTTTTCTTGGAGAAGCAGGACAATGGCAGTCAACCGCTCGATTCGGTTCATAGGCAAAGGAGGGAATTTATGCGATGCTCAAGTCAGCATGAAAAGCGAAGATTTACCCCACCCTAACTCTCACTGCCATTAAGTTAAGCGAAATAATGGGATGCGTAGGTGCGGTTTGTAACCGCACAATGGGTGGATGCCCCAAGCATGTGCAGTTACAAACCGCACCTACGCATCCTTAACTTAATGGCAGTGACCCTAACTCTCCCCAAGTTGGGGAGGGAAACGTCACTCAGTCGACGAAGTGTCAGTTCCTCCCCTGTTTGGGGGAGGTTAGGAGGGGGTAATTCTCCGCTTCTCTATTTGACATCAGTATAGCGGATGGGCACAGCAAAAAGCGACTTTTATTCTGTCGTTTCAGAAAAGCTAAATCAGCGACAATATCATAGCACGAAGCGAAATGAGTTTGAAAGTTTGTAAAAGCAAAGGAATCTTTAGGCAAATAAGCGATATGATTCGCCATTACCCAGACGACCACGCGGCTCCGACAGAAAATTACAGGCGTAACGATTTTTCAGCGGATATTTTGCATTTGATAACTGGCTGCCGTTCCATATAGACGATCGACCCCACCCAGATCATGCAGCAAAATCCCCCACAACGATTTTCCTTGAAAACGCCGTTGTGAACTATAGACCGCGGCAGCCGCAGAAGCCGTAAACCGGACCGCGCCATAGCAGGATAGGGCAGAGCCCATGGCGAAATCTTCGCCAATAATGCGTTGCGGTTGGTAGCCGCCGACGCTCAAGGCTTGCTCGCGACGAAAGGCCATATTGGTGCCCAGGGTTACGCGCTCGCTATAGCCGGCAGCGCACTTTACGCGCCGGGTGACATTCTGTACCGTATCATACAACCTCAGGTAGGTGATTGGTTGACGCGTTGCCTCGGCATAATGGCGCACCAGTCCCGTGACGACGGCCACGCGAGGATCCTGCAACAAAGGCCGACAGAGGGTCGACAACCAAGTCGGCACCATCACGGCATCGGCATCGGTCGTCGCAACGATGGCGCCTTGGGCACAGATTAATCCCACCTGGCGTGCATAAGCCACCCCATAACGCGGGCTGGTATATTCGATGGTCCGCACTCCACAAGCGCGGCTGATCTGGGCCGTCTGATCGGTGCAGTTATTGGCAACGACAATGATTTCATAGGGGTAGTGCGTCTGCTGAGTCGTCAGCGCCGCCAAAAGTTGGGGGAGCAAATTGGCCTCGTTATAGGCTGGTACGATGATCGAGTACAGAGGCAGCGGGTCAATGGCGCGCGTCTGCCGATAAGCATCCCGAATCTGACGCAGCGTCGGCCCTGATATCTCCGGTTGCAACTGGAGACGCTGATGCCGATTGATCAAATCTTTCTGGTATATTTGGGGTGACGCGTAGGGCGGTCTGGTTTCTGCGGACATGCTTCATCCTAGCCAATTTGAAGCACGGCATACATCGCTGCGAACGCTTCAGCGGTCCATGCTTCACGGTCATTTTCTTGCCACATCGCCAGCAATTCTTCCGTCGCTTGTCGATCCATCTGTTGGTAGAGCTGCGGATCGACGGATTCATGGTCTATGGTCATAAAGCCTCCTGTCTGCTCTGGGTAGTGCGTTGCTTCGACGAAAAATTCTCACTCATTTTAAATCGCTTTGCCCAAAGGGCGAATTACTGTTTTTGCTCATCTATGCTCAGGTCGATTCCATCAAATTATGGGGTAACTACGCATTAGATGCATGACAAGCAGCTGACATTGGGAGAACTTTTGGCACGCCCTTACCCTTTGCCAGGCAAGCAGAAAACAGCGAGGATTTGGGGCTGATTGCGCAATGGCTTATGATCCACTATAATACTCCACCTGTATTGTTGCATGCCAAATGCGGAAGCTGTCATGACCCAACAGTCGATCCCGGCTGGCTTACCCTATCACTTGACCGAACGGCAAGGTGCGGTTGGGCTGGCCCAAGGCTACTACGTTGGCATGATTGGTGGTCATCCTCCTTCCGGGCAGGGATTATTCGCTCAGTAACCGGTCGAAAATACCGCTCCCGGAAGAACCTACGTTGAATGGCTGATTGGTGGACATCCGCCTTCCGGGAAGGCTTGATTCGTTCAGTGCCTAGTCGGGTATTTCCTTCCCGGAAGGGTTGTTCGTTCCAATCTCACAGACAAGGTGGTTCCCTAGGGCTGAATCGTTACGATTAGTTATCATAGATATCCCAACTGGGTATCTACAAAAAATTATGAAAGACAAAATGAGGTAAATCGTGTTAAGAATTGGGATCTTGGGCAGTGATAACAGTCACGCCGAACGTTTTTCAGAAATTCTCAATCGCGAGGATCATGCGGCTTATCTGCCCGGCGCTGACGCCAAAGTGGTGGCGATCTGGGGCGCTGAGCCGGAACGCACACAACAGGTGGCGCGCGATAACTTGATTGAAACCGTGGCGGCGACGCCGGAGGCGATGCTAGGCAAGGTTGATGCCGTCTTCTGTGTCACCCGACATGGCGGTCTGCATCTGGATCTGGTGCGGCCGTATCTACAGGCCGGTGTACCCACCTTTGTGGACAAACCACTGGCCATCGACCCCGCCGACGCGCGCGAAATTGTCAAACTGGCGGCGGCGACTCAGACACCGCTTACGTCGTTTTCAACTGTCCGCTTCAGTGCCGACGCCCAACGCTTCTTCACCGATGCGCGCCAACTGGGCGGGATTCGCGCGGCTATTTATAGTGGGCCGGCCAATCGGCGCAACCCCTATGGCGGCATCCTCTTTTATGCCATTCACTGCATCGAGCTACTGTTGATGAATCAGGGTACAGGCGTGCAATGGGTGCAAGCTATCGAAGGGCCGAGCATCGACGCCGCGGGCAATGGCAATCTGATCGCCACCTGCGCCTGGGCCGACGGCGCCACCGCCACGTTGCAATGCACCGTTGACGCCAAGTATAGTTTTCAAGTGAGCGCCTTGGGGGCGAAAGATACCCTGCATACGGTGCTCGATATCAGCGACTGTTACCGCGAGGGCATGAAGCAGATCCTGGCTTGTCTGCGCGGTGGCGACAATCCCGTGTCATCCGAGCAGATGGTCGAAGCAATCCAGATTGGGGCGGCGATTGAACGCAGCCTGGAGCAAGGCAAACGCGTCGCGCTGGGTGATTTGTAGGCGCTTACCTACGCACAAATTATAGCGCAGAAAAACACCATCGCGAAACAATGTTTCGCGATGGTGTTTTTCTGCCCATTGCAAAAACCAGGTTGCCCAATATGACCTGGTAATCCCCGCCATTTCAACTATGTACGTGAGTTCGGCGTTTTTTATGGGGACGCGGATTTGCAGGATAAACGCGGATTTTGGGTGATGATTCAGCCCATTTTGCGTTTGGATTTGCCTTTAAATCAGCGTTTATCCGCGTCCAAACAAAAACGCCGAACTGAGGTTATGCGATTTAAATTAACCGTTTGAGAGCGTACTTGCAGATCTTGATTGTGAAATAATATACTATTGCAACAAACCTGAAGATCACAAAGATAGTCGTTGAATTCAGGCATAAAGTCAAAATGGAGAGAACAATCCAATGAATGATTTTCTGTTCGCTCGCTCACAAATGGCCATGTCGTTGGCCTTTCATATTATCTTTGCCGCGCTGGGGGTTGGCATGCCACTCCTGATGGCCATCTCCGAGGGTCTCTATTTGCGCACAGGCCGGCCAATCTATTTGGATCTGAGCAAGCGCTGGGCGAAAGGCACGGCGATTCTATTTGCGGTGGGGGCGGTTTCGGGCACGGTGCTCTCTTTCGAGCTTGGCTTGCTCTGGCCGCAATTTATGGAGTTTGCTGGCCCGATTATTGGGATGCCCTTTTCGCTGGAAGGGTTCGCTTTCTTCACCGAGGCGATCTTTCTGGGCATCTATCTCTATGGTTGGGGGCGCATTTCACCCTTTAGGCATTGGCTGGCCGGCGTTTTGGTTGCACTGAGTGGTGCGCTCTCGGCGGTTTTTGTCGTGACCGCCAACGCCTGGATGAACGCACCCACTGGCTTCGAAATCGTCAACGGCCAGGTGGTGAACGTCGATCCGATTGCCGCCATGCTCAACCGGGCGAGTTTCCATCAGGTCATTCACATGACGTTGGCGGCCTATGTCGCCACCGGGTTTGCAGTGGCGGCGGTGCATGCCTACTTTGTCCTCAAGCATAAAGATAGCCATTTTCATCGCGCCGCGCTCAGCATCGCCTTGATCATGGCGTGTATCAGCATTCCGCTCCAACTTTTGAGCGGGGATCACAGCGCCAAAGCTGTTGCGGAACTACAACCAGTGAAATTTGCGGCGATGGAAAGCCTCTATCAGAGCGAAACCGGCGCGCCGCTGGCGGTCGGCGGCATCGCCAACGACAAGACAATGGAATTGCAATATGCGCTCAAAATTCCGTATGGGCTGAGCTTCCTGGCCCACGGCGATCCTTTCGCCAAGGTGACTGGCCTGGCTGAGTTTCCGCGTGACGAATGGCCCAACACGCAAGTTGTGCATTGGGCTTTTGATATAATGGTGGGCAGTGGTATGGTCATGCTCGCCCTGGCGCTCTGGGCGGGCTGGCTTTGGTGGCGCAAACGCAGCTTGCCCGACAACCGTTGGCTGCTGCGCGGCCTGGTGGCAGCGGGTCCGCTTGGCTTTCTCGCGATTGAAACGGGCTGGGTCGTGACTGAAGTCGGGCGTCAACCTTGGATCATCTATGGGGTCTTGCGCACGGCCGATGCCGTCACGCCAATGACAGGGCTGGTGACGCCGTTTGTCACCTTTACTCTGCTCTATATCTTTCTGTCGATTGTGCTTGTCTTCTTATTGCGGCGTCAGTTCTTGGAGACGGCGGAGAGCGGCCAGTCGCCCAAAGTGGGTGAGTTGAAGAAGTTGCCGGAAGGGCATTAACGGCGCCCCCACCCGCGCCCTAAAGGCGCGCCTAAAAGGCAACCGCTTCTAGGCGCGCTCCCCTGCAGGGAGGGGACTAATTAAGGAAAACCGAAGCCGCTTGTTCTGTCCCTGATTGATCCCCTCCCTCGTTTGGGGAGGGTTAGGGTGGGGTCTGCTCCAGAAACGCACCAATCAACTTTACATTAATTTCTCACTCACGCCAACCGTGCGCAATAACGGACAAGGACATAACCAATGACGACCTCACTTGAATTGATCATTGCCGCGATTATGGTGATCGCGCTGATGCTTTATGCGCTTTTGGCCGGCGCGGATTTTGGCGGCGGAATGTGGGATCTGCTGGCCTTTGGGCCGCGCACGCGCCAACAGCGCGAAGCGATTGCCGACGCGATTGCGCCGGTCTGGGAAGCCAACCATGTCTGGCTGATCCTGGTGATCGTAATGCTCTTTACCGCTTTCCCACGTGCCTTCGCTATGATCATGACGGCGCTGCACATTCCGATTACGGTGGTATTGGTGGGCATTGTACTGCGCGGGTCGGCCTTTGTCTTCCGTAAATATGATGCCCAGGATGATGCAACCCATCGGCGCTGGAGTCTGCTCTTTAGCATCTCCAGTTTTCTCACGCCACTCTTTTTGGGGATCACCTTGGGTGGGCTGGCAAGCGGCACGATTCGGGTGGAGCACGGCGTGGTGACGAGCGGTTTCTTTGCCGGCTGGACCACGCCTTTTGCCTTCGCTTGCGGTCTCTTTGCCCAGGGATTGTTTGCCTTTTTGGCCGCTGCCTATATGACGGTTGAAACCAATGGTGATCGCTTGCTGCAAGCCGACTTTCGCTGGCGCGCCTTGTTCTCTGGCCTATCATTAGCGCCAGCCGCGGCGTTGGTTTTTGGCTTGGCGCGACACGGCGCGCCGCAGATTTTTGCGGGGTTGACAGATTGGTGGGCGCCAGGTTTGTTAATCGCCACCAGCGTTGCCGCGGTGACGGCGCTGGTGGCGCTCTGGTTCTGGCGCTTTCAGCTAGCGCGTATCGCAGCTGCGGCTCAAGTGATGTTGATTCTGGCCGGCTGGGCGTTAGCGCAATATCCGGCTCTGCTCGTACCCGATATCACGCTGCAAAATTCGGGGGCACCGGAAGTAACCCTGCGCCTCTTGCTCAACACGTTGATCGTGGGGGCATTGGTACTCTTTCCGGCCTTAGGCTATCTATTTGTTATCTTTAAGCGCAGCAGCGATGCGAAGCCTTTTATAAAGACGTAGAAGATCGCAGGCAATACGCACGCCAAGGCAGCCGCGGCAAAGGTCGGCGTTGCCGCACTACGCCAACCGACGGCAAAGTTTTTCTTGTTTTTCTTTGCGGTCTTTGCGCCTTGGCGTGCGTCAGATCCTACAGCTTTGCCGTTTTATGATGGATACCAGTTGCCCCGTCAGGATGAGGGGTGGCCACGGTTTCAATCTGAGCCTTGCCATCCTTAGCCACACAGTGCACCTCGAAGTTATGACTGCCCGCCGCGAAAGGCCACTCATAGCGCCAGAGCACCCAAGTAGTATCCGAGAGCGGGGTGCGCAACTGGGCTGGCTGCCACGGACCGCCATCGACGCGCACCTCTACTTTCGCGATCCCGCGTGCGCCAGCAAAAGCCATCCCACCAATCGGCACCAATTTCTTATCTCCGTTCGTTATGATCGCATCCACGGCGACCGTGTCGATCACCGAGGTGGTTTTGACCTGCGCCACTTCATTCCAACCACGATCCACCCAATAGCCCTTTTTATATTGATCCGTCACCTCAATCCCGGTGATCCACTTCGGCTGTTTCATACCAAAGTGGTCGGGCAGCCAGATGCGTAGGGGAAAACCGTGATCAACCGGCAACGTGTTGCCATCCCAGGCATAACAGAACATGATCCGTTCGTCGGCGGCGATGGCGGCCAGATCGACACTTTCATAAAAGCCGTCACCAGAAGTGATCACCAAATAACGGGCCGTCGGGCGCACCTTGGCATCGGCCAGCACTTTTTGCACACTCACACCAGTCCACTGCGTCGTACCAATCAGCGTGGTGCCGACATTGCCAGAAATGCACGAAAGCGTGACATATTGATCTCTAGATTCATACTTGCGAATGTCATCCAGCTTCAACATGAGCGGATTGTCCACCATCCCGGTAATTGGCAAACTCCAGGTGGCGCCGTCAATTACGGTGGGTTCGGTGCGCAAGAAGACTTTGTAGTGGTTTTTCACCGGGGTATATTCTGGGCGAGTGCCGGGCACAGGGGCCACGGGATCGTTGGCATTGGGAAAAGGCATCGTACTGGTGCCTTCAGCGTTATGCGCCGTCGAATCAGCCAAGGCGGCTTCCGCTTGGCGTTGTTCGTTACGCGCCAGGAGCGCCCCCAACCCAGCGCCGACCACGGTGATCGTTGCCGTGGCGACACCTAAGCGCACCACAAACTGCCGGCGATCAAGCTTTTCAACCGCATTGTCCGCCATCGCCGGCGCAACTGGAAAGAGCCGATTATAGCTCCAACTTACGGCCAGACCCCAGGCCACAAACAAAACAGCCAGCCATAAAATGCGCAGACCAGGGTTGAGGGTCGATTGGCCAACGGCAATGCTGAGGGCGATCATCGGCAGACCGAAGAGCGCGCCCAGAGTTACACCGGCGCTGCGATCCGCCTTGACACCGCGCGCTTTCATCAAGACAAAGAAGAGTGTCGCCACGACTACACCAAGCGCAAAGAACTGTAACACAGCCATTGTCTGTTCGGCAGTTTTGGCCGTGTCGGCTACGTCTAAACCGATGGCCACCATCGTGGCAATCATCCGGTCGATGCCAAAGGTAATCACGGGGCCAGGTAAGACCCGCGTCATCCAGTCGAACAGATCGAAGGGGGCAAAGGGTAAGCCGGCGATCTGCGCGCCTAGATACATGATCGCAATCAGGGTCGCGGTCAACAAGATGCCAATGAGGATGCCGGTGCCCAGGTTCAATTTCTTCATCGTTAGCTTCTCCAGAATCAAATCATGACGGAAATTTCTCAAAACTAGTTTGATACAGCATACCCAGATGAAGCGCACAGACAACGATTGGCTGAGGGACAACAGGTGAGATCCTGGTTAGTTTACAGCCGTTTTAAGGCCGTGTCTAGTTATCATAACATTGTCCAGGTCATTTGCTCCATCAGTGGCAGATTGATCGCAGACGTAACTTATAGAGAAAACAAATAGAGTTGATAGTAAACAATGGTTTCGTAGGTGCGGTTTTTAACCGCACATCTTGGGTAAACCAGCCTGTGCGGTTAAAAACCGCACCTACCTTTTCTATGACCTTTACATGTTTTGTCGATTAGCGCTACGCCGCTCCGAACGCCACTGCTTTCCCTGTACGCCTGATAGATTGCGGGTATATCTATACTGTATCCGGACAATTCAATTCGTTACAGAGCAAAAGTATGAATTTTCGGCAAACTAGTCCACTGTCAGCGAAGTTTTGATGGGCATTCGTAGGTCACCGCCTCTGGCGTGACAAGCCGCGGGCAGCCCCGTGATCTTCGGGTGTTGCCAACTCGTCACGCTGGAAGCGCTGACCTACGGCTAAACTAGCAGAATTTCGATTACACTGTACTAGCAGGTTGGCAGAGATTTATCGAGAAAACAAAGCGGCCGAGGTAGGGGCAGGCATGCCTGTCCCTACTCTGACCCGTTTGGTTTCAACGTTGTTCGGGCTAAATCAACCGTTCAACCGCCCACGGTGTTGGGCCGCCATTGGTTGGCGCCCATCAAGTGCTGCACCAGCGGCGAGGGCTGGTCAAGCTCGGCCAGTTGGGCACGCATATCTTCTTGGGTGATCAAACAGGGGCGTATATACATGCCAAGTAGCGCAGAGCGGGCTTTGTCACTCTCGTTGGGGCGCGCCGTATGCCAACACGCGCCATGAATGACGACCACACTGCCGCGCAGACCCGTCATAATTTCCGCGCCGTCGAGCCACGCGTTTTTTGCCGTGGGTGGCACAAGCTTACGGTGGCTGCCGGGCATGACCCCAGTGCCGCCATTTTCCACTGAAAAGTCATCCAACAGCCAGAGCGTTTGACCGGCGAAGTTACCAGTAGGCCACGGTGGCTTGATCGACCAATACGGGAAATCGGCGTGCCAGTTCACTTTATCATGACCGGGATAAACGGTGTTCGCTGACCAGGTGGAACAGATGACATCTTCACCCAGATAACGTTGCCAAAGCGCGAGGATCAAGGGATGGGTCATTAACTCTAAAAAGATCGGATGTTTGACAGCAATTCGTCCTACGCGTTGGGTTTTAGCGGCGCGCGTGGCCTCGGTGGCCTCAGCCGCCAAGAAGGTTTCTAGCACTGTACGCGCCGCGTCGGCCTTTTCCGGCGTGATGACCGCTGGGATTACACTGTAACCACGCGCGTCAATTTGCGCGATAATCGCCGCTAAATCATGTTCAGGCTTTGGCGCTGCCATGGTTGACCTCATTTAGCGGGCTTCTGGCCGTGCATAGAAGAATTTACGCTGTTCTGTCTGATAACGAGCCTCTGTTGCTGGCAAAATATAGGCATCCTGTTCCATTGTCGCGATATTTTGCGACTTCATCCAGAATGGCCCATAACCCACATGCAGGGTTTTGCGCGTCCGCTCGCTGTGGTTAATAAAACCACCGTGGCGCAAATTTTCGGTAAAGAGGATCGCATCGCCGGCTTTGACCGGCAGCGGTATCATGCCTGGCTCGGCTTCGGGCGGCACCCGACCATACGGCGACGGATAGTTGCTTTTGTGCGTGCCCGGCACCACACAAAAGGCACCTTCCTCGGCGCTGACATCGTGGACAAAATAGATCATGCGCACCATCATGCAGTCGATGCCCTTGTTATTAAAGACATAACGATATTTCTGCGAGATCGGGCCGCCCATGTGCGTGCCAGAATAGTTGCCCTTGTAGCGGACGCGCAATTCAGAGTTATTAATCGTGGGTCGTTCCTGGATGATGCCGTGGATATAGGCCATCGTCTTGGGCTCGTTGACCAATTGGTCGAAGGCTGGGTCGAAATTAAAAAAGTCTTCGATCAGCAAAGTCAGGCCACCAGCCTTATCCGATGCGTGGACGTGATAGCCACCTGCTTCGTTGTGATGATACTCAGAACCCCAAGGCGCAATCAGGCGCGGCGGCAGATCTTTATGCGCCAGGGCATGTTGTTCCAGGCGATCCACGGCATCCGCCAGTTGCGTAACCGCGGCGGCGGAAAGCAGGCCAGGCAGCACCAGATAGCCTAGCCAGTCAAATTCATATTTTTCAACGTCGGTCATCATAAGCGTTTTGCCAGTTCTTGTTGGGAAGCGAATAGTTGTTGGTCCTTATTCTATATCACGTTTCCAGTTTGGATCAAGCGCATTTTTTGTAGCGGGTGCATCTCAGATTCTAGGGGGAAAATCTTCCGGGAAGATTTTTGGCGATTTTTCGCGGGGATGAATCTCACGGCTGACAGGAGCAAGCACCTTCAGGCGCGCGATTGATCCGATGCGATTCCGAAGTTCGCGATTGCCCTGCCGCAAATTTATTTCACGCTTGACAACCGGCCAATAGTTTGGTACTCTATACCTTAATGATTTTACCTAGTCAGATATGGTTAAGACCACAGGCAGGTGTGAAGTTGGTGGTCTGAGTCAGTTTCTATCCACTAGCGGTGTTGATAGTTTGTAATTAAACACTAACAACGCATTGATCAGGACGAGTAGGAAGACTAGCACCTAGCCAGAGAGCAACGGTCACCGGCTGCAAGCCGTTGCAGGAAAAGCCTTCCGAAAACCACCTGAGAGCGGATCTTTGAACAACGATTGCGTAATTCGTAAAAATTCGCAATCGTTTAGTAGAACGTCCCGGCTGGCCCCGTTACCGGCTCCACAAGTGGCTTGGATGCGTGAGCGATCCGCAGGCAAGCAATTATGGGTGGAACCACGAGCGAAAAGCTTCGTCCCATGTGACGAGGCTTTTTTTTATTGGGATTTTTATTGGGAAAACTTGGCATGGAAGAACTGGCTCGCTATCCTGAAGTTTTGCAAGCCGCGGCAACGTTGGCCCAACAACGCCGCTATCTGACTGATCTTTGTCTGCAAGTGCAGCAGATTGCTGCGCCGACCGACAACGAACACGCGCGGGCGCTTTGGATCGAACAGCGCTGGCAACAGCTTGGGCTGGCCGATGTGACGTTGGCGCGCTCGACCGGAGAAAATGGTGACCAAGCGGGTTATATTAATGTCTATGGCCGCATTCCTGGCCGTTCTGCCCAGCCGGCGTTGCTGGTGAGCGCACACACGGATACCGTGTTTCCGGCGGCAACGAATTTGGCGATTCGGGCCGATGACAAAGCCAACCGCATTTATGGGCCCAGTATTGGCGATAATTCGATGGGGGTGGCCAGTTTGTTGCTCCTGGCCGAAATTTTGCACCAATTGCCGCCGCCGCCGGTAGATATTTGGCTGGTGGCAAATAGCGGCGAAGAGGGCCTGGGTGATCTGCGCGGCATGCGGGCGGCGGTGGATCAATTGCAACCCCACCTGGGGGCGTGCATTGTGATTGAAGGGATGGGATTGCGCCGGGTGGTCCATCATGCGTTGGGCTCACGCCGTTTTCGGATTAGCGTGACTGCACCCGGTGGTCATAGTTGGAGCGATTTTGGCAACACCAGCGCCATTCATCTGTTGGTGCAACTGGCCGCCGACCTGACCAAACTGCATGCTCCCACATCGCCGCGCACCACGTACAATATCGGGCGCATTACGGGTGGCACGTCGATCAATACAATTGCCCAGTACGCCGCCCTGGAATTGGATCTACGTAGTGAGGATAGCGCAGCCTTGACGGCAATCGTCGAGCAGGTTGTGACCGTTGTCCAGCGTTATCGCAGCCAAGCTTGGCAACAGGAGGGGGTTACGGTACAGATGGATGTGATCGGGGATCGCCCGGGCGGTGAAATTGGCGAATGCCACCCACTGGTGCGGGCAGCTTTTCGCTCTTTGAAAGAGTGTGGCATTGGCTCGAAAACCGACCAACGGATTAGCAGCACAGACGCCAATATCCCACTGAGCCGTGGTCTGCCCGCGATTTGTATTGGCATCACCGAGGGCGGCAATGCCCACCGCACCGATGAGTGGATTAACCCGACCTTGTTGCCCAAGGGGATGCAGCATTTACTCTTTATCAGTTGGTGGGCGACGATGTGGCTGGCCGGGGAAGTGAAATGAGCCAGCCGTCAGCCCAACAGCCGGTTGAGCCAATCGACCATATGATCGACAACCGTGTGGGGCCCGATCCCTTGTTTGTCCCACGGCGTGGGCATGGTGTTGGGTGCATGTTGTTGGCGATAAGCGGCATTACGCGCATCGAGAAGCTGACCGGTGAGCGGCACACCGGCGCGGCAGAGAATGTATTCGGCCCAGACGGCCTGGCGGCGCTTGACCAGCAGGGCCAATTCATCCGGCACATTCATTTCACGGCCCCAGACGCGGATGCCATAACGGCGTAGCAACATTTCGACTTCAACGCCACTAAAGTCGCCCGCAGTGGAGAAGGTGAAACGATGCATTGGGCCATTCATGATGCGGCCGAGCCAGCCGTCGATAGCGTCAATCAGATCGGGAACTGCCATCTTTATTACTTTATTGTCTAATCGATTGAACATTTGTTCTATATTGATTCACTATAATAGGAAAACGATGTTTCTGCAAATGTAGGGTCAAACTATGTCAGATGAATTTATGGGCGGATTCGTCGCTGGTATTGTTGCGGGGCTTGCCATTGCAGGGGTGATTGGTTTTTTTTGGAGTATGTATCATGGCTGGCTGCGGGCTGCCGGCGCAGCGACTAGACCGCAGGCGGTGATCCACCCGACGAATAAGACACCAGCCCAAATTATTGAGGCCGCGGCCAGAGCCCGCGCGAAAATGGTAATTTTTTGGATTTTATTTGTGCTGGTAATTTTTATCAGTGCCAGCACCATGTTCCCAGGTTTTATGCAATTCATGCTGGATCTAGCGGGGATTCAATAGGTAATCGGCCAGACCTGAAAACAGGAAAATCACTTTAATTTAACCGAGAGGAAGTTATTATGGACGCAGCACAAGATGTATACAAGCAACTCATCACATATCTAGATCAACAAGCAGCCCATTATCGCCTGATCGATCACGCGCCGGAAGGTCGCACCGAGGTTGTTTCGCTCCTGCGTGGCAACCCGCTGGCGCAAGCGGCCAAATGTATGGTGGTGATGGTGAAGATCGGTAAGAAAGATCGCCAATACTGTATCGCCGTTGTGCCGGGGGATCGTAAAGTAGATTTAAATGCCCTCAAAGCCCTTTATCAGGGCGACTATGTCACCTTCGTTGCCCAGGATGTGGCGGAGCGCCTGACCGGCTGCGTGATCGGCACGATTTTGCCTTTCTCGTTTAACAGCGAACTGCCCGTTATTGTGGACCCCACGTTGTTAGAGCAAGCTGAGATTGTGTTCAATGCAGCACGCTTAGACCAGTCAATGTACCTAAAAACAAGTGATTATGTGCGCACGGCAAAGCCGCGCATCGAGCGAATTATCGCCAGTGATGTAGCACCAATCGCCAAGCCCATTTCGCAACCATCGGCTGAGCCAATTGTTCTACCAGAGGCGAGTAGCGAGGGACAAAACAAGATGGACGAGAAGCAGCAAGCAGATCAACTTTACAAAATTCGACATAGCGCGGCCCACGTAATGGCACAAGCGGTACTGGAATTATATCCCGAAGCCAAGATCGCGATTGGGCCGCCGATCGATACTGGTTTTTATTACGATTTCGATTTGGGCAAAGAAGAAAATAATCGCCCGCGCAGCTTCTCACCAGAAGATCTGGAAGCCATCGAGAAGCGCATGCGCCAGATCATCGCCGGCAAGTTTCCCTTTGCCTATCGCGAGGTGAGCGCGAATGAGGCGCGCCAATTCTTTCACGATCAACCGTACAAGTTGGAATTGATCGATGGTTTGGAAAAAGGTGGCATTGACGAATATGGCAATGAGATCGCAGAGAGACCGCCGATCAGCACCTACAAACAAGCTACGTTTGAAGACCTCTGCCGCGGGCCGCATTTGGAACATACGGGCCAGATTCCGGCAGACGCTTTCAAATTAATGAGCGTTGCCGGCGCCTATTGGCGCGGCGATGAGCACCGGCCCATGTTGCAACGGATTTATGGGACGGCTTGGCGCAATAAAAAGGAACTGAACGAGCATCTGACGATGTTGGAAGAGGCCAAAAAGCGCGATCATCGCAAGCTGGGGCGCGAGTTGGAAATCTACATCTTGGACGATGAAGTCGGGCCTGGCCTTCCCCTGTGGCTGCCCAATGGCGCCGTAATGATCGAAGAGTTGGAGAAATTGGCCAAGGATACGGAATGGGAGGCTGGCTATGAACGCGTGCGCACGCCGCACGTGAGCAAAGAAGACCTCTTCTTGCGCAGCGGTCATCTGCCCTATTATGCTGAAAGCATGTATCCGCCGATGGAACTGGAGGGGGTGCGTTATTACGTCAAGCCGATGAACTGTCCCTTCCATCACAAAATCTATGGCAGCAAACTGCGCAGCTATCGGGATCTACCCGTGCGCCTGGCCGAGTATGGCACGTGTTATCGTTATGAAGATAGCGGCACCTTGATCGGTCTGCTGCGCGTGCGTTCGATGCAGATGAATGACGCCCACATTTATTGTTCCGAAGACCAGTTCGAGCAAGAATTCCTCGCCGTGATTGGACTGTATTTGAAGTACTTTACGATCTTCGGGATTGAGAAATATATGATGCGCCTGAGTCTGCATCATCCTAAGGGGCTGGGTAAAAAGTACGTCGATAACCCGGTGCTCTGGCAGAAGACGGAAGATATGGTGCGCAGCGCCATGCGCAATGGGGGCGTGCCGTTTGTCGAAGTGCCCGACGAAGCGGCCTTCTATGGCCCGAAGATCGATGTGGAAATTACCAGCGCGATTGGCCGCGAATTTACGCTGGCAACGAATCAGGTCGATTTTGCCGTGCCGCCGCGTTTTGATCTGACGTATACGAACAGCGAAGGCAAAGAAGAGACGCCACTCTGCATTCATCGCGCCCCCTTGGGCACGCATGAACGGATGATTGGTTTCCTGATCGAGCATTATGCCGGCAGTTTCCCGGTCTGGCTGGCCCCGCGTCAGGTCAGTGTGATCCCGATCACGGATGAGCATCGCGAGTATGCGCATAACTTAGAACAACAATTGCGCGCCGAAGGCATTCGCGCCCATGCCGATTTGGGCAATGACCGCATGAACGCCAAAATTCGCAACGCCCAGTTGATGAAGGTGCCCTATATGCTGGTGGTCGGGGACCAAGAAGTGGCAACGCAGACGGTGGCCCTGCGCCGGCGCGATGGCAAGCGGCAAGATGCCCTGCCTATGGCCGAATTTATCGCCATGACCAAAGAACGCATTCAGACGCGCGCCGCCGATTTATAGGCGTGTTAAGCAGGCCAGAGTTCGATTGGGCGTGATTGATCACGCCCAATCGCTCTTACAATGTCAACTGTACTTGGCATTCCCTAAATTCTGACTGTTTTACTGCGCCAAACGACGCCGGAAATCCCGTTTTTATCGCTTGATCTGGTTCCTCCCATTATCTTGCGGTAGCCTCGTGTATAAAATTAAGAACTTGACGAATACAGGTGATTAGTGCTATACTTCGGTTACGTGTAACTATGCAGGATTGAAAGCATACGTTACGGTGATCATGTTGTTGAATTTATAAGTCAAGGAGACGAACCATCGGTAAAAACCTACCACCCCGACCGGCTCAGGCAGATCGACGCGATCGGCCAGAACGGTCGGATCGGCAAGATAAAGGTGATACCACGCGGATCAATTATGGGATTCGCGCTAGAGATGTGCGCGTGATCGACGCAGAAGGACAACAGTTAGGTGTCCTATCCCTGCGTGAGGCATTAGCTATTGCCAGCGAAAAAGATTTGGACTTGGTGGAAGTAGCGCCTAATGCCACTCCGCCGGTCTGTCGCTTAATGGACTACGGCAAATATCTCTACGAAAAACAGAAACGCGAACGCGAATCGCGTAAGGCGCAAAAGCAGATCGATGTCAAAGAAGTGCGCTTGCGCCCTAAAACAGATGAACATGACATTCAAGTTGTGTTGACCAAAATTCGCAAATTTACCAAAGAAGGCGCTAAAGTTCGCGTGCGGATTCGTTTCCGTGGTCGCGAAATTTATCACCCAGATGTGGCGCAAGAGCTTTTAAAACGCGTCGCGGGTGATGTAGCCGAAGAGGTAACCGTTGAATCCATGCCCGCCTTTGACGGCAAAAGTATGGTCATGGTGCTCGCGCCGGTGCATTAACGCGCTTTGGGTAGTGGCCCGTCATCGGTCAACGGTTGCATGTAACCGGGTTGGCGCGACTTTGCCCTCATGGCGGATGACTTGTATACCAAAAAATTGTAACCGTGAAAAGAACGGGCGTAAGCCCGTTTTTGTATGTCTGCCAAATGAGTTAGGATTGCTAAGGAGGCCAAAATGCCAAAGATGAAAACACACAAAGGGACAGCCAAGCGCCTGCGCCTTTCCAAAGGTGGCAAAGTAATGCGCATGAAGGCTGGTCACAACCACTTTCGTTCCAAAAATGCTAGCAATTTGAACAGTGATCTCAGACATCCTGTGTCTAGCACCGTTAAAAAGATGGTAAAATTGGTCAAGGCGATGACCGGCAAAAACGCTAGAAGCTAAAGCGTCAGCTGTCATACGGGTTTATAACCCGTTCTGTTTTTTATTATCTCACCACCAGCACGTGACCGGCTATCAAAGTAAACCTATCGGCATGGGTTTCGCCATCACGGAAAGGAAAATTTCAAAATGCCACGTTCAAGACCTAAGGTCTATGCCCATCAGCGGCACAAAAAAGTTTTAAAATTTACAAAGGGACAATTTGGCTCCCGGCATCGGCTCTTTCGCCGCGCCAACGAAGCCATGTTAAAATCGCTTTTTTATGCGTATCGTGATCGCCGTAACCGTAAGCGCGATTTCCGCAGCCTATGGATTGCCCGGATCAACGCTGCGTCCCGGTTAAGTGGCCTCAGTTACAGTAAGCTCATCCACGGTTTGAAGCTGGCCAATGTTCAGGTTGATCGCAAAGTGCTCGCCCATTTGGCCGTGCATGATGCCGCGACCTTTGGCAAGTTGGCTAACCTGGCGAAAGCCCAGATTAGCTGACATCCAGCCTCGGCTGGAAAAATCAGTAAAAACTCAAACACTTGTCTGGCAGACATCACACGGCAGGGACCATCCGGTTCCTGCCGTGTCTATTAAGGCTCAGCCAGTCAATCTGTAACTTATTTGGTTGTTATGCCTAAGCAGCGCAGTATCACGCTGCTGCAACCTTGAATTGACAGCCCCATGATCACAAGCCCAACCAATCCGCGCCTCAAAGAGGCCCGCAAACTACAAAATCGCCGCCAGCGCCAACAGGCGGGGCGCTTACTCCTGGAAGGTGTGCGCTTGATCAATGATGCCGTCCAGAGTGGCAGCTTGCCTGACCTGGTCTTTTTTGTACCCGAGACCGTCCAGACCAATCAGCCCGCCTTGCGGTTGTTAGACCAGTTGCAAACGTCCGGCGTTGAGTGTCTGGCCTGTGTGGCTACGCTCTTTGCCACCTTGTCTGAAACAGTGACACCCCAAGGTATCGCGGCCGTCGTGCCCCTGCCGAATTTGCCTAGTCCGTCCCAGCCCAACTTTACGTTATTATTGGATCAAGTGCGCGACCCTGGCAATGCAGGCACGCTGCTGCGCAGCGCGGAAGCCGCAGGTGTCGATTTGGTGCTGTTTGGCGCGGGAACCGTTGATCCGTTTAACGATAAAGTCATCCGCGCTGGGATGGGGGCGCATTTTCGTCTACCGTTGCGCATTTGCGCGGATTGGGCAGCCGTGCAACGGTGGCTTGCCCCCGAGCAACAGCTTTACCTGGCTCAAGCGGATGCCGCGGTCGAATATGATCAAGTCGATTGGCGCTTGCCGGTGGTATTAGTCGTGGGGGGCGAAGCCGAAGGGGCGAGCCTGCCCGCCCGCGCCAGCGCCCAGCCAATTGCGATCCCGATGTTGGGCCAGGTAGAATCTTTAAATGCTGGCGTTGCCGGCGCGATTATGCTTTTTGAAGCGGCGCGCCAACGTCGCCAAGCCAGTGGCGCTTTACATTGACACGGGCATGGCGACCGTGTATGATGATTGACGATATAAACCAGCGTGTTTTACAAAGTCGACTTCCCCAGCCGCTGAGGCGCAGGGAAGGGCGCCAGGGGCAAGTGCGAAAGTTTAGGTCCCATGCAGATAGGAACTCTGTGGTACGTGTTAGCTGGTTTTGTGCTCGGCTTCACGGTCTCCACACTTTGGGAATGGCTCTATTATCGCGGTCGACGATTACGTTGGCGGGCGGATGCGACGGGGCCGGTGGGGTCAACCACCATCAACCATGCGGTCGGTGGTAGTTGGCGCGAGCCGGAAATTGATCGCGCCGATGCCCAGCGGGCGGCCAATCAGACGCTGCCGTGGGAAACGCCGGCCTATCGCAGTCCTGGCGTATTCTTAGAAAGCGAAAAAGAATTCACCGCCCAGCCGCTACCACCCGCCGACCAATTTACGACGACTTCATTCGTTACCGAGCCATCCGCGCCACCAACCGTTGCCGATGTGCTGGCGTCCACAGCGCCAATTGGGCAAAATGTGGTTGCCCGCAAGCCCACCGCCGTGCCGATTGAACAGGCTAGGGTGCCAACGCCGCCGGATGCCTTCGTGACCGCAACGCCAACCGTCACCCCGCCCACCCCCACGCCACCGTCAGTTGAGCCACCAACCGAGGCCGCTGCGCCAACGAGCATAGTCACGGATCCGCCCGCAACTGCCGACTGTGCGGCACCATCCACAACAGGGCAAACACGCCAAGCAACGCCTTTGGTTGATGCGCCTGTTCCTGCCCCGGAGGCCGCGCCCGTTGCGCCCGTGCCAGCCACCAACCCGGCCCCGGCACGCTCGAATGGCTATCCGGACGATCTAACCAGAATTCAAGGCATTGGTGAGGCGTATAAACATCGGCTGTATGCCGCCTGTATCTACACTTGGCAACAGGTGGCGAACAGTGAGGTTGAAACCTTGCGCAGCATTACCAAGGCCAAACCAAACGCCCGCCCCGACGAGTGGAAGACGCAGGCTCAGGAACTGGCCACCAAATTTAACCGACTAGAGGCTGTGTATGAGGGACCTGTACCGGATGATTTGAGCCGCATCGACGGGATTGGTCCCATCTATGCCGACACCCTCTATCGCGCCGGCATCTGCACCTATGAACAACTGGCCGCCGCACCAATCGCCGCGCTCGCAGTCATTCTACCTACACCGGCGATTGGCAACGAATTTAATTTTACCAGCTGGATTAAACAAGCAACCAAACTGGCCTATGCCAAACAGAAAAACATCAATCTCCTCCGATGAACCTTGATCCCGTACGGCGTCCCCCCTATTTTGAGCGGCGGTTGGACTGCTGGAAAATTGCCATTTTATTCTGCTTACTTATTATACTCTTGCTTGGCGCCCTGTTCTGGCCGGATAGCCCGCCAAGTGCCCTGGTGCCACTGCGCGATCCAGCTACCTTTTTGTCCATTTCAAGCCATGCTACAGCAAGCGATTTTTGCTTACCCACTATACCTGTGTTACTATAATTGTCAGTTACATGGACTCCTAGCTCAATGGTAGAGCAACGGCCTTTTAAGCCGTGGGTTCTGGGTTCGAGTCCCAGGGGGTTCATTAAAGGAAATCATATTCCCAAAATGTAGTAGTTGTAATCCGCTGAAAATAGTATACGTTCTGCAACCGCTTCTAATACCCTTAGAGGCGGTTTTTTATGCGGCAAAAGTTCTCAATCGATTTCACTCAGTTGCTTGTTATCCGTTGCAAACTGTTGTTGGGTATTGAACGCAATTGCCCTTCGATAAACCAATAATACAATTGTTGAGCCAGCAGAATTTTTGTGTAACCTCGCAAAAAAGTATATTGTAAGATGTATGACACGTAATTGGCCCGTAAAGAGCAGAGGGCTTCTGTTCGGTTTTCGATGGCCTTTAAACAGTCCCAAAAACGCACCACTTGCCCACGCGCAAGTAGGATAAGAGAAATGTATGGCTCTAAAAAAATCTGAACTCTATTCATCGCTCTGGTCGAGTTGCGACGAGCTGCGCGGCGGCATGGATGCCAGCCAGTATAAAGACTACGTCCTCGTCCTGCTCTTTATCAAATATGTCAGCGATAAGTACGCTGGCCTGCCGTATGCGCCGATCACGATCCCGGCTGGCGCGAGCTTTAAAGATATGGTCGCGCTGAAGGGCAATTCTGACATCGGTGACCTAATTAACAAAAAGATCATCGGTCCCCTGGCGAACGCCAACAAGCTCTCCGATATGCCGGACTTCAACGATGCGACTAAGCTCGGCAGCGCCAAGGAGAAGGTCGATCGCCTCACCAACCTGATCGCCATTTTTGAAAACAAGGCGCTCGATTTCTCCAAAAACCGCGCCGATGGCGACGATATCCTGGGTGACGCCTATGAATATCTGATGCGCCACTTCGCCACGGAGAGCGGCAAGAGCAAAGGTCAATTCTATACGCCAGCCGAGGTGAGCCGCGTCATCGCGCAGATCATTGGGATCCACGCCGCCAAGACCACCAGCGCCACCACCGTCTATGACCCGACCTGTGGGTCTGGATCGCTGCTGCTCAAGGTTGCCGATGAAGCCCGTACCACTGTCACCCTCTACGGGCAGGAGAAAGATGCGGCCACCAGCGGTCTGGCGCGCATGAATATGATCCTGCATGATAACCCCACCGCCCTGATCGCGCAGGGCAACACGCTGACCAATCCTGAGTTCAAGGATGATCAGGATGCGGATGGGCTCAAGACCTTTGACTTCGTCGTCGCCAATCCACCTTTTAGCGACAAGCGCTGGAGCACCGGCCTCGATCCGCTTAACGATCCCTTCGGGCGCTTCAAACCCTTTGGCACGCCACCCGCCAAGCAGGGCGATTACGCCTATCTGCTCCATATTGTGCGCTCGCTCAAGAGCACCGGCAAGGGCGCGTGTATTCTGCCGCATGGTGTGCTCTTTCGCGGCAATGCGGAAGGCGACATCCGCCGCGCCCTTGTGCGCAAGGGTTATATCAAGGGGATTATCGGGCTGCCTGCCAACTTATTCTATGGCACCGGCATTCCTGCCTGCATCATCGTCATCGACAAGCAGGACGCCCAGACGCGCACGACCAACGGTGGCGGGATCTTTATGATCGACGCCAGCGCGGGCTATCAGAAGGATGGCCCCAAGAATCGTCTGCGCGCCCAAGACATCCACAAGATCGTCGATCTCTTCAACCGCCAGCTTGAAGTCCCCAAATACGCGCGCCTGGTTCCCTTTGCGGAGATCGAGAAGAATGAGTTCAACCTCAATTTGCCGCGTTACATCGACAGCCAGCAGGCCGAGGATCGCCAGGATATCGCCGGCCATCTGCAAGGCGGCATCCCCCAGGCCGATGTCGATGCGCTCGACCGCTACTGGATTGTCTGTCCGCAACTCCGGCGCACCTTGTTTAAGGCAAACCGCCCCGGTTACCTCGACCTGGCTGTCGACAAGGCGGCGATCAAATCCGCCATCTATGAGCATCCTGAGTTTGCGACCTTTATGGCCGGCATGAACGCCCACTTTGCGGCTTGGCGACAAGGTAGCGCCAGCACGCTCAAAGCGTTGCAAGCCGGCTCTCACCCGAAGGAAGTGATTACCGCGCTCGCCGAAAGTTTGCTCGCCCACTATGCGGCGAAGCCGCTGATCAACCAGTATGATGTCTATCAGCATTTGATGGACTATTGGGCGGAGACGATGCAGGACGACTGTTACCTGATCGCGGCGGATGGTTGGCAGGCCGCGACCTACCGTGTGATCGAGCAGGACAAGCAGGGCAAGGCGAAGGATAAAGGCTGGACTTGTGACCTCGTGCCGAAGCCGCTGCTCGTCGCGCGTTTCTTTGCCGCCGCTCAAGCGGCCATCGACAAGTTCACCAGCGAATTGGAAAGTGTCACCGCCCGCCTGAGCGAGTTGGAAGAGGAGAACAGTGGGGAAGAGGGTCTGTTTTCCGAAAAGGTCAATAAAGCCAACGTCATCGCCCGCTTAAAGGAGATCCGTGGGCTTTTTGCCACGGACGACGAGGAATCCAGAGCGGAAACCGCCGTGCTTGAGGCGTGGCTGGCCCTCAGCAACCAGGAGGCCGAACTCAAACGCAAGCTCAAGGACGCCGAAACCGACCTGGACGCCCAAGCCTACGCCCGCTACCCCAAACTGACGGCGGACGAAGTCAAGACCCTGGTAGTCGATGATAAATGGCTCGCCGCGCTGGAGGCCGCCATCCACGGTGAGATGGACCGCATCAGCCAAGCCCTCACCCAGCGCGTGAAAGAGTTGGCGGAACGTTATGAGGCGCCGATGCCGGAGATGGTCGGCCGCGTGGGCGAGTTGGAGGCGAAGGTGAATGGTCACCTGAAGAGGATGGGGTTTGTGTTATGAGGGTGGATCCATTGCGAGATTTAGGTATGGTACAATAATTACATCTATTCAGCTATAGGTTAGGAGGCTTTATGCAAGTGGAACGCCAGTTTATGCAAGTTAAGCAGCGCCAGGTGGTGATTGAATTGCCCGAATCCTTTATTAATCATCGGATTGAAGTGATTGCCTTGATCGTCGATGAAGATGCGCCTGAGCCGACAAAACGTCGCCGTCCGCACCCAGAAATTGCGGGCAAAGGCCGAACGGTGGGCGATCTGGTCAGCCCAGTTGTCGATGAGACGGATTGGACATGTCTCCAATGATCGTGCTCGACACCCATATCTGGTTCTGGTGGATCAACCTTGAACACAAACGGATGCCGTCTGTCATGCTGGCGGAAATCGAAAATGCGCCGCGGGTCGGCATTTCACCCGTCTCCTGTTTCGAAGTGGCGTTAGCCCATCGTCGCGGCCGGCTTGAGCTTCCACTCCCCATTCGGACGTGGTTTGCGTTGGCGTTGGCTGGTTCGGATGTAGAATTATTGCCATTCACCCCTGAGATTGCCGCACGCGCGGTTGACTTGCCAGACATTCATCGCGATCCATTTGATCGCATCATTATCGCCACCGCATTGGAAATGGATGCCCGTTTAGCCAGCGTCGATGGCTATTTTGCCAGCTATCCTGAATTGGTTGGCCGTTTGCTGGGGCCATGAAGACGATTGACAAACCGGCAACTCGGACAGGAGGCGCAGCCATTAATATGGAAGTAAAACCGGGCTATAAGCAGACAGAGGCAGGGGTGATCCCAGAGGATTGGGAGGTTGTTCCGATGGGCACGCTAGGACCGTTTTCCAAAGGTCAAGGCATTCGCAAAGACGAAGCCGCAAGTGGAGAAACCCC
>JBBQBY010000012.1:0-33346 GCA_038318235.1 Caldilineales bacterium | reverse complement strand
GACTATCGGATTATTGCCAAAGCGCAACCAAACGAAAGCTTTGCGGCACTGGCTCGCGACGCGTCGTCGGCCTGGGTGCAAATTGAATTGTCCGATGTTGCGGCGGGCTTTGGTTGGGTTTCCGCCGATCTGGTTGAAGTTAGCAAAACGATCACAGACCTGCCAGTTTCTGATCGCGTGGGCAGCCCACCAGAGCCCACCGCGCTTCCAGCCCCAACCGCCACGCCCGCAGAAGTGGGCGCGCAACCGGCGTCGCCTAGCGTGCAAACAGCCAATGTCCAAACTGTTAGTAACACCGCAACAGTCAGCAGTCCCGTTGTCCAAAGCACAGGTCCGACCGGTTTGAACGGTCACCTAGTGATTGAAAGCACCTGGGGTGGCACGATCTATGTCTATGATCTGGCCAATGGGTCGTTACGTCCATTGACGGGCGGCTTCGATCCAGAGATCAGCCCAGATGGCACGCAGGTTGCCTTCACGCGCGATGGCAACGACATGGGTGTCTACGTGATCAATCTGGATGGCAGTAACGAACACCGAATTTTTGGGGAACGCGACCAACTGCGCGCGCCGAAGTGGAGCCCCGATGGCAAATCAATTGTCTTCAGCCGGTCGGAAGGCACTTATGGTTGTTACAACCTAGGCCCCTATTGTATGTCATCGCAGCAGATCCTACCGATCCCCAAAGATGCGCCACCTGCTCAAAAGAAGGCCCTGGAAGCGATCCGCGCCAAAATTCTCCAGGATTTTGATAAAGACCGACGCTCTAATTTTATGATTGCGAGCGTCAGCACCGATGGTAGCAATTTCCGTGATATTGCCGCGCTCGACAGCGCCCGTGCGCCCGATTGGAGCGCAGGCGGCATTACCTATTCATCACCAGCCGGGATTCAGAAAACCGATGATAAGCCCGGCGCGCAAAACTCACTGGTAACTGCCGACAATAATATGATGGATCCCGACTGGCAGCCGGGCGGTGGACGAATTGTCTTCCAAATGAAGCAAGGTAGCCATTGGGAAATTTTCGGCGTCAATCCAGATGGTTCGGGTTTAGCCGCCTTAACACGCCCGGTGACAACGTTGGTCGATCATTTACCCAGTAACGTGTCACCAGCGTGGAGCCCCGATGGCCAGCAAATTGTCTACCTGAGCAACCGCGACGCCAATAATGATACCGGAGCCTGGCGCATCTGGGTGATGAATGCCGATGGCAGCAATCAACATCCGTTGGCGATCAATCTGCCGCTCACGTATAACTTTGTCGCCGAGCAAATGGTTAGCTGGGGCAAATAAATTTTGCATGTGACCTCTCCCCCCGCCCGCTCTTGGTGGGAGGGAGCCTGTCACGGGACACAATGGGTCGCTACGGTTGTCCCTAATCAGTTCCCTCCCACCAAGAGCGGGAGCCCGTTGGGCGCGGGTGGGGCTCAGTTTGCCTACCTTTCCCCGCCGCTTTCCTTACCCACAGGTTGTGGGTAAGGAAAGCCCAGCAGGGGGTTAGGAGTCGTTGTCTGCCCTACGATTATCGATTTTGGATTGGTGACAAGCGACGGGCGAGAGAAGGTTGCGGTTGGGTTATTATGTCTTATTAGATACGGTAGAAAACCAGGTTTTGGGTTCTGCGTGGGCGGTCAATACAACATATTGATCTGATATCTATCCACTTATGCGGGATTTTCGGGTGCCGACCTGTCAGACCCGGCTAGATTAGCCGTTTGGAATAGCAAGAGGGGGACACGATACAAAAGCATCATGTCCCCCTCTTCATCCTATAGCCAGCAGATCGCAATAAGCGACCTTACACCCTTGGAACTTTGAGTTACCCAAGCTAAAGGCCTGGCTCAGCAAAATCCCAAAGGGCTGGGCCAGATAAATTATAGTCCGCTGATAGCGGAATAAGCGCTTTACGTTAGATCGTGCGGATGTTGTTAGATCTTCTTGACGTTGGCAGCGGCGGGACCTTTGGGTCCTTGTTCAATGCTGAACTCGACGCGGTCACCTTCGCTCAAGCTGCGGAAGCCAGTGGCGATGATGGCGGACTGGTGAACAAAGACGTCCTTGTCACCGGTTTCGGGTGTGATAAACCCAAAGCCCTTCTGATCATTGAACCACTTGACGGTTCCACGTGTTTGGCTGTTACTCATGGTTGGAAAACTCCTTTTCCCTGTGTAATACATGCGACGAAATATAAGTACAAAACGTGGTCGTTCCCAACAAAAATTTTTGTTCTGTTACAAAGTAACAACCGCAAGTAAGAACAAAAAACGACCGGACTTGTGAGTCTGGTCGCTGAATTTGCATTACTCGTGACAGAACTTACAACATCTTGTACGTAGTAGTTTATCACACGATTGTAAGCATGTCAAATCCATTTATTGACAAAAATAAAAATAAAAATGTCACTTTGGTTTTCTATTTACCAAAATCGGCCAACCTGTGTTACACTCAACCGTTACTTTGTGATGTTCATTGCTAAAGCAATATGCGTCACGCCGGCAGTTATAAGGGCAGGGGTTCTTCTACCCTTCGTATACGAAAGGAAACCGTTTGAATATCTATATTGGTAGTTTACCTCACCAGACCACCGAACAAGAATTGCAAGATTTATTTACCCCTTTTGGCAAAGTAGCCTCGATTGCGATGATGACAGATCCGATGACCGGCCAAAATCGCGGCTTTGCCTTTGTGGATATGGTCATCCAAATGGAAGCCGAAAGCGCGATCAAGCAACTTAATCATAAACCATTTAAGGGGCGTGAACTCGTCGTCAACCTGGCGCGCCCGAAAGAAGATCGACGTGGTGGTCAACGGCGGCGTTAGCGAACGTTCCGTTCAAGTGGCTATCAATGGGGTGTTATTTATGTCTATTTTCAGCCTTCACCCCATTGAAAGTTTTATGATCCGCCAAGTTTGTGGTGATTAGCCGCTTGTTCTGTGCTACATGTTCTACGGTAAATTTGACGTTCAGGCACTCCGCTAGGTAAAAAAACCTACATCCTAGACGGCTCAAGCACAAGTTGAGCCCCGCTATACGAGCAACCACAGCACACTGAGCACCGAACAGAGCATAGAGTTCAGGCAAAGAAAAGCTAGCTGTGAAGGGTCTTGCTCTGTACCATCGCTGAGAACGCTGTGTAATCGCTTTGCCGAGCGCATTTCTCATTATTTTTGCCATTCACTTAAAACCGTGCCCAAAAATCAAATCTGTGGATAATTTTATCTGTGCGGGATGGAACAAATCGGCAGAGATAGGGTATAATTCTAAATATCAATCGATTATAATCATCAGTAGCCTTTGCGCTCACAAGTTTTGCGGAATTGGCGCAAAAGCTACCGATAGCAAACCCCAAAAGCGTACACACAAGTGACTTGCGGTTTACAAATAGATTTTAATTTAATGAGGTATGTGGATGAATACGAGGCCAACTAAACTGGGCGCCGTCATTTTTGATATGGACGGACTTATGTTGGATACAGAACGAATCTATCAGATTGCTTGGCGCAGCGCTGGCCAAGCCCTTGGCTACCACCTGAGCGACGAGCTTTTACACGCTACCACCGGCCGGCCAGCCCACGATTGTTATCAACTGTTGCTAGACGATCAAGGCGTTGATTTCCCCTTAGACCAATTTAAATCTACCAGTTCACTCCATTGGGAAAATCACATCACCACGCACGGCATTGTCTGTAAGCCCGGTTTGGCCGAACTACTTGATCTACTGGACGAACACCAGATTCCACGCGCCGTGGCTACGTCAACAGGCTATACAAAAGCGCTTTTCAGTTTGCGCGCCGGCGGTATTGATCATCGTTTTCAAGATATTGTGGCTGGCGATCAAGTGCCAAACGGCAAACCGGCGCCCGATATTTTCTTGGCAGCAGCCCATAAGTTAGGCATCGATCCCCAGTGCTGTATTGCATTGGAAGATTCAGAAGCCGGCGTCATTGCAGCCTCGGCGGCGGGGATGTACACGATTATGGTCCCGGATATCAAACAACCATCAGCCGCAGTGGCGGCGCGTGCCTATCGCGTCTTCCCTTCGCTCCATGATGTCTGTACGCTACTGACCGCCGAGTGGCTCTAATGAACGCCAATTCGTTGGCCACTGCAGGCGAGATTCTCGCCTACAATAGCCGGGCCTGGGACAAAGCGGTCGAGCGGCAAAGTGAATGGACGCTGCCCGTTGCGCCCGAGGTGATTGCCGCGGCGCGCCGGGGTGAGTGGCAGATTGTGCTGACACCGACGAAATCTGTGCCGAGCCACTGGTTTCCTGGGTTGGCAGGGCTTGATCTACTTTGTCTGGCGGGTGGCGGCGGGCAGCAAGGGCCAATCTTGGCCGCGGCCGGCGCCACTGTTACAATTTTCGATAACTCGCCCCAGCAATTGGCCCAAGACCGACTGGTGGCGACGCGCGAGGCGCTAGACATAACGATTGTCCAGGGTGATATGGCCGACCTAAGGGTCTTTGCCGATGCCAGCTTCGACCTGATCGTCCACCCTTGTTCTAATTTATTTGTGCCAGATATACAGCCAGTCTGGCGCGAAGCGTTTCGGGTGTTACGGCAGGGTGGCATTTTGATGAGCGGCTTCAACAATCCAACAAGTTTTATCTTTGATCAAGCATTAGCCGACGAAGACGTGCTTCAGGTGCGGCACAAACTACCCTACTCCGATTTAACGAGTTTGAGCGCGGCCGAGCGCCAACTCTATATCGATGACGAACAACCGCTTGAATTTGGCCACACCTTAGAAGAGCAGATCGGGGGACAAATCGCCGCCGGCTTTGTGCTCATCGGATTCTATGAAGATACCTGGCCTGGCACTGCGCTGGCCGAGTTTATGGCCACATTTATGGTAACCCGCGCCATAAAACCATAACATCAACATCAGTTACACAGAGAACGCCGAGGATGCACAGAGGACACAAAGGAAAAGCAAACTGTTCTCACGTTATTCCTCCGTCTGATTTTTCTCTGTGAGCGCTGTGTAAGGGCTTTTATGATACACGTGCAAAGTGAATTTATAAAGTGAAGTCAATTTGAAAACGGAGGTACTGAATCTGCCTGGAAGCGGACAGATCCAGGCCGGTAAGCCCAGCCATCGGTGTCCGCTTCCAGGCAGATGGTCCATCAAAATGACTGGTCTCTATCTGCTTTAACATCAACTGAGGAGAGCGCAATGAGTACTTGGCAACAATATCTGGACACAAATCAACCACGCTTTTTGGATGAGATGCTCGATTTTTTACGAATTCCCAGCATCTCCAGTCTGCCCGAAAATGCCGGGGATGTGCGCAAAGCGGGCGAATGGGTGATGCAGCGCATGAAGCGCGCCGGCATCGAAAATATTGAAATGATGGAGACCGGCGAACATTTTCCTGGTCATCCAGTCGTCTATGGTGATTGGCTGCATGCGCCCGGCAAACCCACCATCCTGATCTACGGTCACTTTGACGTGCAGCCGGTCGATCCGGTTGAGTTATGGGACAGCCCACCCTTTGAGCCAGTGCTCAAAGACGGCAAAGTCTATGCGCGTGGCTCTAATGATGACAAAGGCAACATGCTGGTCCCGATTCTGGCGGTCGAGGCTTTGCTGAAAAGCGAAGGTCAGTTGCCCGTCAATTTGAAATTCTTCTTAGAAGGCCAAGAAGAGATCGGCAGCCCAACCTTGCCCGCTTTTGTCAAGGCCAATCAGGCAAAATTTGCTTGCGATATGGTGATCAGCGCCGACGGCGGCCAATGGAGCGAAACGGAACCGGAATTGGCGGTGGGCCTGCGCGGCTTGTGCGCCATGCAGATCAATGTGACAGGGCCAAATCGCGATGTGCATTCGGGCATGGCCGGCGGCGCCATCCAGAACCCGATCCACGCTTTGGTCAGGTTGCTCGACTCCATGCGCGCGCCTGATGGCAAAATTTTGGTCGAAGGCTTCTATGCCGATGTGCGGGCGTTGACACCAGAAGAGCGCGCCCAAATCGCCACGATTCCCTATAACGAGACCGATTACAAAGCCCAACTGGGCCTGAGCGATCTCTTTGGTGAGCCGGGTTACAGCACGCGCGAAAGAACCTGGGCGCGGCCAACGTTGGAACTGAACGGGATCTGGGGTGGTTTCCAAGGCGCCGGCACGAAGACGGTGATTCCGAGCCAAGCCCACGCCAAGATCACCTGTCGCCTGGTTGCAGACCAAGATCCGAATAAGATTATCGAAAAGTTGAAGGCGCATATTGCCAAGCACACGCCGCCTGGGGTACAGATTACGCTGGATGTGAGCGCGAGCGCGTCTACACCGTATCTCATGCCGGCCGACCATCCTGGCAACCAAGCCGCCCGCGATGTGCATCTAGAACTGTATGGTATGGAGCCTTATTACGCGCGGTCGGGCGGTAGCATCCCTTTCTGTGCGCTCTTTCACACCGTGTTGGGCGTCTACACGGTAAACTTTGGGTTTGCTCTGCCCGATGAACGCCAACATTCGCCCAACGAATTTTTCCGCCTGAGCAGTTTTGAAAAAGGACAAAAGGCATACTGTATGTTACTTCATCGGTTGGCACAAACGAAGGCATCATGACCAACGACGAACCACGCAAGACCACAACGCGTCGACGCACAACGTCGGTAAGCAAGCCACCCAGCAAACGGCCTGCAAAGGCTACGTCACGGCCAAAGGTCAACGATACACAGCCCGCCACGCCTGAAAATCAGGTCACCGGCATTTTGCAACTGACCGGCAAAGCCGGCGGTGTGCTGCGCGACCCCACGGTGTCATTGCAACCGACGCCCGCTGATGTCGCCGTACCTGCCAAATTAATCCAGCAATATAAGATCGTGGCCGGGGCCACGATTACAGGGACAACGACACGCGGCAAACAGGGCACAGAGTTAGCGACGGTGGCCACGATCTGTGGCTTGGCGCCGGAAGCGTATAAAAATCGGACGCCCTTTACCAGTCTGGTGGCCATCAGCCCGCATGAACGGTTTAATCTGTCGGCTACGAATGAAATTAGTATGCGCGTCATGGATCTGATCGCGCCGGTTGGGAAGGGCACGCGCGGGCTTGTAGTTGCCCCGCCGAAGACGGGCAAAACCATTCTGCTGGAGCAGATCGCACGTGCGATCCATGTGGGCGACCCGGCCACGCGCATTATTATCTTATTGATTGACGAGCGGCCAGAAGAAGTGACCCACTTCCGGCGCACGGTGCAAGCCGAGGTTTTTGCCAGTTCTAACGACCAAGGGCTGCAAGAACATGTGGCGCTGGTCGAATTAACCATGGCCCATATTCGTGCCGAACTGGAATGTGGCCGCAATATCGTGGTCTTGGTCGACAGTTTGACCCGCATGGCGCGCGCCTATAATTTACACGGCACAGGGTCGCGCCGCACTATGTCCGGCGGCGTCGATGCAGGGGCGTTGGAAATTCCGCGCCGCTTCTTTGGCCTGGCGCGCAATATCGAAAAGGGTGGATCGATTACGATTATTGCGACTGCGCTGATCGAGACCAATTCGCGGATGGACGACCTGATTTTTCAAGAGTTCAAAGGCACCGGCAACAGTGAACTTGTGCTCGACCGTGAATTGGCAGAAGCGCGCATCTTTCCAGCGATTAATCTGCTCGCCAGCAGCACACGCAACGAAGATCTGCTCTACACACCGGATGACATCAAACGCCTGGCCAAATTGCGGCGTTGGCTGGCCAGCGGTAAACCCAAACAGGCCATGAATGGCCTGCTCAAGTTGATTGCACAAACCAAAGATAACGATGAACTGCTCCGGCGCATTCGGCTGGGTGAGTAGCGCATGCCGATGCCGACAGCTAATCCCGACATCGATCAAGCCCGTCTAAAAGCCCGCCGGGTCGCAGCCTTACAGAGCCAGATCCAACGTCTGCAACAACAATTGGATCAGTCGCACCAGATTAGCAATCGCTTCTCCTGGCTGCGCGTCATCACGTTTATCGGTGGCGTGGCCTTAAGTGGTGGGGTGCTTTTTCTCAGCAATCTATGGTTATTTTGGGGCATGCTAATCTTGTCCGTCGTGCTCTTTGGCGCGGTCGTCTACCGCCATCGCCAACTTGAGCGGATGATCACACGCTTTGCGATCTGGCAACAGATCAAACAGACCCAACTGGCGCGTGCTAACCTCGATTGGGCGCAAATTCCGCCGGCCTTGTCGATCACACCCGATCCCAACCACCCTTTTGCCGTTGATTTGGATCTGGCCGGTAGTTATTCGCTGCATCAGTTATTGGATCGGGCTGTATCCATGGCCGGCAGCCAACGGCTCTATGCGTGGTTAACCGCGCCAACCCCACAACTGCCCAGCGTACTTCAGCGCCAACAAATTGTCCGCGAGCTAATCCCACTAGCGCTTTTTCGCGACAAGTTGACGCTGAATGCTCAGTTTTCCACGCGCCAGGTTGGCCGTTGGGATACTCAGCCGTTATTGGCCTGGTTTCAAGCAGAACAAAATCAAAGCTCGCTCGGTCGCTGGTTGCTGCTCTTTGTTGTCCTAGCGGTCTTGAATATTGGGCTGTGGAGCATGAACCAGTTAGGATGGATTGGCCCGCTCTGGCTCTTTACCTTTGTTCCGTACATGGCCCTACAACTGTTAAAGGCGCGTGAAACGAGCGAGGTCTTCCAAACCGCGACGGCAGTGCAGGAAGCGGTCGAGCAGTTGGTCGCGATCTTGCAACAGCTTGAAATTTTTTCTTATCGTCAGACCCCGCAGTTACGTACCCTCTGCGCCCCAATTTGGGAACAAGCCCACCGGCCATCCACCTATCTCCGGCGGATTCGCTGGCTGGTGACCGCCATCGGTCTGCAAGGCAACCCAATCTTGGCACTACTGCTCAACCTGGTCGTCCCTTGGAATTTCACGTTTGCCTATCTGTTACACAAATATAAAACTAGGGCGGCCGAGCATGTACCAGCTTGGCTGGATGCCTGGTGCGAGGTGGAAGCCTTGAGTTCGCTGGCCAATCTGGCTTATTTAAATCCGAGCTATACGTTTCCCAAACTCCGAACCCAGGCTGACGTTGCAGCGAATAAAACTTTCAGTGTGCAAGGCTTAGGGCATCCGCTCCTCCCTGACGCACAAAAAGTCTGCAATGATTTTGCAGTTGATCACCTGGGCGAAGTAGCGATCATCACCGGATCAAATATGGCGGGCAAGAGTACATTTCTACGCGCGCTCGGCATGAATTTGGCGCTGGCCTATGCCGGTGGTGTGGTGGATGCGCAGTCACTCGACAGTGAACTCTTCCGGCTCTTCACCTGCATTAAGATCAGTGACTCGGTGACCAAAGGTGTTTCCTATTTCTATGCCGAGGTGCAACGGTTAAAAGCGTTGCTGGACGCCTTAGAGCAGACTGATGCGTTGCCGCTCTTTTTCTGTATTGACGAGATCTTTCGCGGCACAAATAATCGCGAACGGCTAAGCGGGAGCCGTGCCTATATCAAAGCCCTGGTCAATAAACATGGCACCGGTTTAATTTCCACGCACGATTTAGAATTGGTGAAACTGGCCGACGAAATGCCGACGATCACGAACTATCATTTCCGCGATGACCTGGTGGATGGCGCAATGACCTTCGATTATCGCCTGCACCCTGGCCCTTGTCCCACCACCAACGCGCTCAAAGTGATGCGCAATGCCGGGTTGCCGGTGCCCATTGAGGAAATTCAAAGCTAAATTAAGGTGTAGCCCACCAGCCAGTATAACCTGGATACCAGGCGACCCAACGATGAATAACCGCCAATGAGTCAGGCTGAAACGTGGCCAATGTCGTCTTGCCATCCTGATCCATCGTGCTGGAAAGCAAGATCGGTTCACCATTTAGGCGCTGCGCAGCGATGATGGTGCGACCATCTAAACGAGTAAGCCTCTACAAGCGCGCGGTATCGAGTACCTCTGTCCATTCGATAGGGTAAGGCTTGGCCGGATCGCTGTCCATGCCAGTCAGGAAAAGGTGTGCACCGTCTAGCGATAAGCTGATCCTCTGGGCTTTGTCGGGTGTATGCACGATGTAACGCAGCGCCTGATTTGGCGCAAAGATCACGGCCGGATTCCACAGGATAACATCTTCCAGACGAGCGCTCGGCTCGGGTTGAAAAACACCGTCGTGGACATCAGTCAAAATTTGCTCCCATTCCACATGCAGGTCAACCGCACTCAGTTGCGCCACATGTGTCTTTGGATTCCAGCCGTTGGGCGGAGTGCCGTGATCATAGCCATAGTTTAACTTACCGCTCGATCAGGAAGCAGAGGAATAAAAAGGGCGGTGTCCATAGACACCGCCCTTTTTATTCTCTGTTGTGGAACCCCACCCGCTGCGCGGGCTGAGGTTCCGATCAATCAACCTATTTCCAATTCTCAAGGGCATTTTTCACGGCAGCACAGAAGGCATCGGCCGTGGCGCCGTCGAGGACACGATGATCATAGCTGAAGCCCAGTGTCATCATCGGCTTAAAGATCAGGTAATCACCGGTATTAGCTTCGAGCGGGCTGCCATTGCTAACGACGACCGGACGCTTCTCAATCGAACCTGTGCCCAGAATGCCGACTTGCGGCTGGACAATGATCGGGGTCTGGAAACGGCTGCCAGAGGTGCCATAGTTGGTCAAGGTGAACGTGCCATCTTGCAAATCTTCCCCGCGCAATTGGTTCTTGCGCGCCTTGTCGGCCAGTTCGTTCACCGCGCGCGCAATCCCCGTCAGGTTTAGATCGCCCGCATTTTTGATCACCGGCACAATCAATCCACCCAGGCCGTTGGCATCCATCGGCTGAGCGGCGGCCATCCCAATATTATAATAACGTTTGATGATCACGCCTTCTTCGGTCCAGGTCGCATTGGCCGCTGGTACAGCTCTTAAGCCGGCAATCGCGGCTTGGACTAGATAGGCGGTGATTGTCAGGTTTACCCCGGCCTTCTCAAACTCTTTTTTCTGGGCCTTGCGGTGCGCAATCACCGTGGTCATATCGACATCCCACATGGTCGTCACATGCGGGGCGGTGAAGAGACTTTGCGCGGTGCTGCGTGCAATCGCCTGGCGCATGCGCGAATGTTTGATCAATTCCTCGCCTGGGCGAGTTGATGCCGGCTCAGCTTGGGTTGTGGCTGCTGGAGCCGGTGCGGCTGGTGTTTGCGCTGGCTTTGCTGGTGCCGCGGCCGGTTCTGGCTGAGGGGCGGCGGGTGCTGTGGTGGCTGGGGCACTGGCTGCCGCTTGCGGCGCTGCTTTGGTGGCAATGAATTCTTCGCTGACGGGCACACCAGCGGCGCGCATCACATCATAACGCGTCAAGGCGCTGATCGGCCGACCTTGGGCAATCTCTGCCAAATTAATGTTGTATAAGGCCGCCACCCGTCTTACATCCAAACTCGGAACGTCCGCCAGATCACCTGGCAATCCATCAGGCTCGTCTGCGGTGGCAGAAGTAGCCGGTGCGCCGCCATTGACATATGCGATCACGTCATCTTTGGTAATCTGGTTGCCGGGGCCGGTGCCAGTGATTTTGCTGAGGGCAATGCCTTTTTCTGCCGCCAACCGCTTGGCAACGGGGGAGGCCTTGACATCCTGGCCATTCTCAGTTGGTTCAGCCTCGGCTGGCGGGGCAATGTCTGAGGCTGAGCGGGCTGCTGGTGGGCCTTCAGCCGCTTCTGGCGCCGGACGTTTTTCGGCCGCTGGCGCTTCTTCACCCATCGGCAAGGTTTTGTCCGCGGCTGGCTTGTTTTGGTCTGGCTCTTTCACCGCTGGCCCATTATTGCCTGCGGTCGTGCCAACGCTCTCGCCGGCGGCGCCGATCACGGCCAACGCCGCGTCTAGCGGGGCAATTTCACCATTTCTGAAATTGATCTTAAGCACCTTGCCGTCGGCTGGTGCATTAATTTCTGTATCGACTTTGTCGGTGGCGACTTCGACCATCACATCACCAGCCTTCACTTCGTCACCTTCTTTGACGCGCCAACGGCTGATGGTAACATCTTGAATGCCTTCGCCTAAGTCTGGAAGTTTTACTTCTGTGGCCATGATTTCCTCGCTCTATATGTAAAGTAATCAGTAATCAGTAAAGCAGTAAGCCAGTAAAGCAGTGGGACAAGAGAGCAGTCGTATCTACCGTCCTCCTGTCCCAATGGCTTACTGATTTACTGGCTTACTGCTCAGCGCATCATCTCTAACACCGCGGCCTTGATATTCTTCTTCCAAGGCAAAATCTCCTCTTCCAGTGGCTGTGACACCGGAATTGAGACGGGCGCCATCCCTAGACGGCGCGCCGGTGCTTTCAACAGGTAGGGCGCTTCTTCGTAGATACGCGCGACAATTTCGGCGCCGATGCCACAATTCGACTGCGATTCGTGGACGGCTAACAGGCGGCCGGTCTTCTTCACAGAAGCCAAGACTGTCTCCATATCCAGCGGCACAATGCTGCGCAGATCGACAACTTCGGCGTCAATGTGATGTTCGGTGGCCAACTCTTCTGCCGCCTCGAGCGCCTGCAACAAAGAGTAACCAAAGCTGACAATCGTCAAATCTTTGCCTTCGCGTTTGACATCAGCCTTGCCAAGCGGTACCGTGTATTCCTCATCAGCATCGGGCATGTCGCCGCGCGTGAAATAGAGCATCTTGTGTTCTAAAAAGATCACAGGGTTTTCATCCCGAATTGCGGAAATCAGCAGACCCTTGGCGTCGTACGGCGTGGCTGGTGCGACGACTTTGACGCCAGGGAAATGCGCAACTGCGCTTTCGATACACTGGCTATGCTGTGAGCCATATTTTTTGCCGCCACCCTGTTGCCCACGAATCACCATCGGCACATTGACGACACCGCCGGTCATATAGTGCATTTTGGCGGCTTGATTGAGCAATTGATCAGCGCAGACCAAAAAGAAATCCATATACATTAATTCGACTATCGGGCGCATGCCAACCATCGCCGCGCCCACCGACATGCCCACAAAGCCCTGTTCACTGATCGGTGTATCAACCACACGGCCCTGTTCCGGCTCTTCTAAAAAGCTACCGAATTCGTCTTGTACGTTACGGGTAACCCGAAAGAGGCCGCCGTAGTAACCGACATCTTCACCGATGAGAAAGACACTTTCGTCGCGGCGCATCTCGTCGCGAATGGCTTCGTTAATGGCTTGAATATACTGTGTTTTACGCATGTTCGCTTATTTCTCCTGCACGGCGAATACATCGGTATAGGCTTCGGCTGGGCTGGGCCAGGCGCTATTTTTGGCAAATTCAACCGCTTCGCCTACCTCTTCTTCAACTTGAGAATTGATATCTTCCAAGCTAGAAGCGTTGACGCCACGCGATTTAAGGCGTTCAGCGAGCACCACAAGTGGTTCGTGCTGGCGCTGCATCTCAATTTCCTCCGCACTGCGATAGCTTTCCAGATCACCCGCCATATGGCCGGATAGCCGGTAGGTGATGCCTTCAATAAAGGTTGGGCCTTCGCCGGCGCGGGCGCGTTCGGCGGCCTGGCTTACAGCTTGATAGACAACTTCAACGTCATTGCCATTAATTTGCATCGTCCGCATGCCATAACCTTCGGCAAATTTATAAATTTCGGCAATCGCTGATGTGCGCGAGGTGGGTGTCATTTCAGAATAACGATTATTTTCGCAATAAAAAATAATCGGCAATAGCCATTTTTGTGCCATATTAAAAGTTTCATGCATCACGCCTTGAAACATCGCGCCTTCCCCAAAAAAGGTAATCGCAATGCGACCATCGCCGCGCATTTTGCTCGCCAAGGCCATGCCCGCCGCATGGGGCACCTGCGCACCGACGATCCCATTGGCACCCATCAGGCCCAGTGAGGGATCAATGAAGTGCATGGAGCCGCCTTTACCCCTGGCAAAACCGTCAACTTTGCCTAACACCTCGGCGATCGCCCGCTTGGGGTCCATGCCGCGCGCCAATGAATGATGGTGGCCGCGATAGGTGCACGTGAGGTAGTCATGCGCTTGCAAAGCTGCTGCGCTACCAACAGCGTTTGCTTCGTGACCAAGCGCCGTGTGCATGGCGCCACCAATCTCGCCGGATTCTGACAGTTTCAACAGTGACTCTTCGACGCGCCGAATGAGCAGGGCACTGTGATACATGGCAATCAGTTGTTCGGTAGAGAGCACATCCGATTTAAAATCGTTTGTTACCGCCGATGAGGGCACGCTAGGGTCTAGTGATGCTGCCTTAGGCATGGTTGGTGTGATGACCGGTGTTACCATTAATAGAAATCTCCTTATACGTTTAATCACCCATTGAGCGTTCATAAAAGATTCTGCGCCGCCTAGGGCAAGCCGCAGATCCCAATCGAACAAGGAATGCATGGCTTTACAACCCTGTTATTACAGAAAGGCGCATGCTCGAAAGTGTTGTCATGCAACAACAAAAAACCTGCCCACCTGTGCGATCCAAATTGGGATGGCCAAATTTGGATCGCTGGGTTGCCAGAACTGGCACAGGTTGAGCAACTTTGTAATGAATTTTTGGTTAAAAATGGGATAGTCTGGCTTAATGTTAATTAGCAAACAACCCATTTGCCAGGTTGCCTACTGCAAAACAGAACGGTACCCAGCATGAGGTTTGCTCTGGCGCTGGTGATTTGTATTGAAACTAACATATGTCCTCCTTAAATTCTTACCTACCAGGCAGCGAATTGCCCCGGGCGGAATTCGAATCCGCAACGAGGAGATTTTAACAAGGCCGCGTTCATTTCAAGATGCATACAAAATTTCCTGATAATTATACCAGTCCTATGAACCTTGATCAAATCAGGACGAATTATTTCCCAATTTTATTGCTAACCTTGCCGCTGGACCAGTTTACAGCCGTTAGGTCTGCTGGGTAAGCAATTTTTTTAAGAGCGCAGCAACAATTTATCGCACTGTAAAGCCGTGCCGTTTGAGTACTTGTCCAGCTTTGACCAATAAATGTCATTTGCCCAACTGATTCTATAGTGACACTCCACAGGTTCCCAAAGGGAGCCCAAAACCCCGTGGCTTCTCAGTAGAGTATCTACCGAGCTACAGACCGAAAACAGGTTCGTTTGTCTGGCCTGTGCCAAGGCGTTTACGCAGAACCCGCACATTATGCGGGATACGATACTTGATGTTGGTGGGCGCTGGGATTTTCCCAGGTGCGCCAAACTTGAACGCCGAAAGGATATTGATTTGTCCAACTACATCGCGGTGCGACTGAAACTTACAGACCGGCCTGAACCGGTAACGGTTGGGATAGTTCCGCTGTTCATCCTGAGCCTTGTGGGCGGCTCGTTGATATATCATGTGCTCTTTGCCCAATTTTTGCCAACTTACCAGCCCATGGATAACTTGCCCGAACGAATTGTGGATGCGGTTCTGCATGCCATCAAAGCCCATCCGTAGCGCTCGTTGCGATAGGGAGTATGTGGCACTGTGAGCATTTAGTCCTTGCCCGAAAATTAGGGTTTCACTTCACAAGGAAAGTATAATATCTACCTCTTCAAATTGACGGGAGAACAACAGCTCGAAAGTTGTTAATAGAGAAACCAAATAAACTCCGCACATTCGAGGAGAGCGCATTCTCTAATGCGCCCGTGTCAGCACTAGAGAGTGCTGACTCCACATTTGTGTGACTTTTAAATGATTTGTCTATAAGTAGACCAAGAATAGAAGATCTGATGCAACCGGCGGCTTGCAACCAAAGCGAATCGCATAATCAGATATGAATGCAAGGCGTTGCTCGGCAAATTTGGCAAAAGTGCCCCAATTACATATGCCGTGTTGATGATAGTTTGTAGCTCCTAGGAAAGGGTACCCGAATGACCGCGTTTAATGAGATACGATTGACCCAAATGGCAAAACGCGCTGGCTGTGCGGCCAAACATCCACCTGGCTATTTACTGCCCTTGTTGGGCCTGTTGCCGGCCTTGACTGACCCCAACGTATTGGTCGGTAGCGCCACCGCCGATGACGCCGCCGTCTATAAATTAAGCGATGACCTTGCGCTTGTGCTGACCACCGATTTCTTCACACCAATTGTGGATCATCCCTACGATTTCGGCGCTGTCGCCGCGGCCAATGCCCTGAGCGATGTCTATGCAATGGGTGGACGACCACTGGCTGCGCTGAACTTGGTTGGCTTTCCCGAAGATGCGCTACCGCCCGCCGTGTTGGGTGAAATTCTGCGCGGCGCCGCCGCGAAAGCGCAAGAGGCGGGCATTGATATTGTCGGCGGCCACACCATCAAGACCGATGAACCAATTTTTGGCCTGGCAGTCGTGGGGACGGTGCATCCACAAAAGGTGTTGACAAATGCTGGCGCTCAGCCCGGCGATCTCTTGATCCTGACAAAACCGCTTGGGATCGGAATTATTACTACCGCGGCCAAGGGTGGCGAAGATAAGCTCGGCGCGATTCGCGAAGCCATCGCCGTGATGAGCACGCTTAACCGGCAGGCCGCCGAAGTGATCACCGAGATCGGCGCGCATGCGATGACGGATGTCACTGGCTTTGGCTTGCTCGGCCATTTACGCAATATGACGGCCGCCAGCCAGGTGAGCGCCGACGTTTGGTTGGAGCAAGTGCCGGTCTTGTCTGCGGCTTGGGATTATGTCCGGGCTGGTGTTGCCCCCGGTGGCACGCATGCCAATTGGCGTTTTCTGGCCGATTGGGTGACGTATGCCGCCGATGTCGATAAAGAAGCGCAATTGGTGCTGGCGGATGCGCAAACTTCGGGTGGGTTGCTGGTTGCAGTGGCGGCCGATCGGGCTGAGGAAATGCTTGAGGCACTCCATGCCGCCGGTGTGACCGCCGCGCAGATCGTTGGTGGTATCACAAGCGCCGGTGAGCCTGGCCACATCAATGTGAGCCAGCGTAAGGATTAAATTAATGTAACGACTAACCCCACCCGCGTCCAGCGGGCGAGGTGGCTTGGTAGTGCAAATTAATGTCATACGGTAGGCTCGCCCAGACTAGGTTTGTGAGGTGAAAATTAAAATGCAACTGATCAGTGTGAACATTGGCCAAGCGCGGCCAATTCAAAATGCGAAGAAAATTGGCAAGACCGGCATCTATAAGCAGCCGGTAAGTGAACCCGTGCAAATTACCGCAAACGGGCTTCCCAGTGATGCGATCTGCGATGTGGAAAATCATGGCGGTGTCGATCAGGCTGTCTATATCTTTGGCACGCCCGATTACGCCTGGTGGTCAGAAAATTTAGGCATCGAACTGGCACCGGGTACGTTTGGCGAAAATTTGACGATCGCAGGGCTAGAAAGTGCCCAGTTTTCGATTGGTGACCGTTTGCACATCGGCTCTGTGATCTTGGAAGTGACCGCACCGCGCATTCCTTGTGTGACGTTGGCGGTCCGTATGAATGATCCGGCCTTTCTCAAACGTTTCCGCGCCGCGGAGCGACCGGGCCTCTATTGTCGTGTGATCCAAACCGGTACCGTGCAGGTGGGTGATCTAGTGGAATTTGAGCCTTACGCGGGCGAAACAATCACGGCAATCGAGATGTTTCGCGATTTCTACACCCCGCACCTGAATGAGGAAACCGTCCGCCGCCATCTGGCCGCGCCGATTGCGATTCGCGATCGGGTGGCGAAAGAAGCGTTGTTAGAAGAACTTTTGGCGCAAAACTAAGGCTAAGTTTGTTCATCAATTAGTTACCAATAATAACCATGTTGAAAGCATGAAAAGCCAGATGTGACTCATCTGGCTTTTCTGCTATAATAGACCCAGCAAAGTAACAATGCCTACCCCACCCGCGCCCTAGGGGATCCCGCTCCCGTAAGTAGGAAGTGAGCCGTTGGTCGGATCGAAGAACCATCTTCTTCTGTCCACCAATTGGTCCCCTCCCTTTCCTAGGGGAGGGTTAGGGTGGGGTCGCATTGCCCGCACTGGCAGATTTGTGTTGCCGTAAAACTGCACAGGAAATCTTAATGGAACCGAAGAAGTCTCAATTGCCCAGTTCGCCATCGACCGCCGCTGTGCATGCCGGTGAGCGGCACTTTCGCGCACACCATAGCCTGATCGTCCCAATTGTCCAAACTTCAGTCTATACCTTTCGCAATACCGAAGCTCTGATCAATTTTACCGAAGAACACATGTTTTGGGATGAGCCGGAACGGGAAGAATATGGCCGTTATGGCAACCCCACGGTGCGCGCTGTGGAGGCAAAAATCGCGGCACTCGAAGGCGCGCAAGATGCTATTCTGGTCAGCAGCGGCATGGCGGCGGTCACTTCAACCTTGTTGCTGATGTTGACGAGCGGCGACCACATGATCCTTACCGACGAATGTTATTATAGTACGCTGCAATTTTGTCAGAAATTTTTGCCGCGCTATGGGATCGAAGCCAGCATTGTGCCGCATGGTGATTATGCTGCTTTAGAAGCCGCCATTCGGCCCAACACACGTTTGGTCTTTTCTGAATCGCCGACAAATCCATTCAACCACTGTATCGATCTGGCACGCTTGGTTGAGATTGCACATCGGCATCAACTCAAGACCATTATCGACACGACTTTTGCCACCCCGATCAACTTGCGCGCCTTGGATTATGGGGTGGATTTGGTGATCCAAAGTGTGACCAAATACCTGGCTGGCCACAATGATGTGATGGCCGGTGCCATTATCGGTCGTTATGATTTAACCACCCCTTTACGCCAGGCCCAAGGCATGCTCGGCGGCATTGTTGATGCCCATGCAGCCTACTTGATCCTACGGGGGTTGAAAACTTTGGCGTTACGCGTGGCCCGCCATAATGCAAATGGCGCGGCCGTGGCCCAATTTCTGGCCGACCACCCCAAAGTGCGCAAAGTTTGGCATCCCAGTTTGGAAAGTCATCGAGATTATGCGTTGGCCCGCGCTACAATGCAAGGCTTTGGCGGCGTAGTGAGTTTTGAGCTTGATGGCGACGCGCAACGGGCTTACCAATTTATTGATGCGCTAAAAATTCCTACGATTGGCCCCAGCTTGGGTGGGGTCGAGAGTTTGATCAGCCCGTTGGCGTTGATGGGCTATGCCGAAGTCCCCCCCGAAGAGCGTCTGACCTTGGGCATCCGCGACGAGTTAATCCGTTTCTGCATTGGCATTGAAGATACCGATGACTTGATTGCGGATTTGCGTCAGGCCTTAGACCAGATTTGAACTATACTGATAGACAAAACAAATCAAAGGCATACAAAAGGTAGGTGCGGTTTTTAACCGCACAGCTTGGGTAAACCAGCCAAGTGCGGTTAAAAACCGCACCTACGATTGTCTGGCATTTAAATGGTTTGTCTATGAGTTCAAAATGAAACCCGGCGTTTTCGTCAACCATCTTCCTGGAACCCTTCAAGCCCTTCAGGGTAATCGATCGGCGACTCCTTCCAGGAAGCGTAGAAACACCGGTTCTCAAATCGATTTGAACGAATGTTTCGTTGAATTGATCCGATAAACAACGCTCTCCCCACCAGACCGCTGAGCGCTAGCCGCACATTTTTATCTATTTCATCGATATCTGCTTACTGCCTTGCCAATCGGCTGGTAATTTTTAGCGATTGCATAATAGAACCACGTTCAGACATAATTCCCTGCAAACCTGTGCTGAAATGATATAAGTTCCCCAACTTTTCTATAAAATGAGCGTGTCTAATCACTCGATTGACTCATCTTATTGGTAGATTCAGCGCAAAGCCCATACCCAAAGCCATGAACATACGGTTGCAGAATCAGCGATGTGCGTATCAATAGAAACTGAGCAGGTTAACAATGGCCCTGGTCAGGGCACCAATCACAAAACCGCCTGTCATCATCTCGCTCGCTTATTCACAGGGAGAAATTATTAGCAAGCACGATGGAAAATTGCAGAAACTGGATTATGAAATTGCAGGATGACTTCCGATTGTTATACTAAAATCAGAATGAAATCCGGAGTTTTACCCCCTCCTAACCTCCCCCAAACGAGGGGAGGAACTGATCCTTCGTCTACCTTGTGACGGTTCCCTCCCTGTTTGGGGAGGGCGCGGGTGGGGTAAAAACTACGGATTTCAAATTGAACTTAGTATAGTATAATTAAAATAAAGTCAATAGATATGATCGGGAATAATCCATTCACTAGGATAGCCAGGTAAACAGGTAGGCGTCACCTATTTACCTGGCTACACAATCCGATTAATCCCAATCTACTTTAATAAGGATAAGCGCCTGGCTGAGGGGTGTCTTTTTATGGCAAAATGTGTCCAGGAGAAAAAGGAAAGTAAACCATGAGTAAGGAACAAATGATCAAGCTCCTGGTGCTCTTGCAGATGTATTATGAATCTCATCCGGAAATGCAGAGCCTGGCAACGGAAGTTCACATGGCCGTGTTTCAATCTGTGGTAAAGGAATTTCATCAGAAACCAGCGGATGTGTATCTAGCTGCGATCAAAGCAAAACAGGAATTGCGCAGTGAATAGAAAAGGCCGCGATGGGAGATTTTTTTAAGGTTCAGACGCAATAATCTTGGCTGAATTTAACCGTAAGTGTGTTAAACTATTATTAAGCCTAGGCTAGGGTACTGGATCATGATCGGACAATCGAAGTGGCTAGGAGCGAATCATGGAAAAGGTTAGTTTAGAGGTCAACAAGAAATATCAAGATGGCCGCGGTGACGTGTTTATGATTAGCAGCATTTGTGTCGAAGTATTATCTGATGGTGCGGTTGCTACAGTAATAGCCGCTACAGCTAATGGCGAATTCTACTGGTTTCGACTGCCAAGCGACGAAGATAAAATCAAGACTTGGACCAAGATATAAAACGGAATTGAGGACAAGTAGTGGGCCTCTGATCTAGTTTGGATAGGACTTACGCACTGGGAACGCGCCCAACGGGCTCCCGATCCGGCTGGCAGCGCTGGCGGCGATCCCAGTGCGTAAGTCCTGTTGGATCTGCTTAAAGGTGTGGCCGCTACCAGAAGGCAACCCGGCGCAGCAGTAACGGGTCAGACATTATCGATCGAATAAGGAGAATCATGCAAGAACGTCAAGATGAACTCAAGGCGATCATTAAGTCTGCAAAACTTAGGCTTGATGAAATAGAAGCGAGTGAAGTCAAGCAACAATCTCCGCCTGTTGTAGGGAAATGCTTTAGACACCAAAATTCGTATCCCCCCGTGCGTGCCGATGAGCGGCATTGGCCCCTCTACTTGATGATTACGCATGATGAGAATCATTATTTGTATGGAATTAGGTTCGAGAAAGATCAGAGTGGAGAAATTGCGATCACGCCGAATTGTGAGATACCAGCTACTTGGGCCAATGACTATCAACAGATCTCGCGCACGGAATTTATCGCTGAGTGGCGAAAACTGATCGACCCGAAGCGGATTGAAAACAGCCATCGCAATGGTACGGCTTAGTTTTAATCCTGGGCTTGATATCGCGGCTAACGGCATAGCCTGAAGTCTGGCAATTATAATGTCCCATTATAGGCCACGGTGTTATAGGCCACGGCTCATCGCCGTGGCCTTTTGTTTCTACTCCTCCGCTGCTGCTTTTTCGCATTTGTTGGTCCCTCTGGCGCCTGCCGCGGCCGTTGAAACCATTGATCATGAAGGCCCGCACGCCACTAGCGTTCGATCCCAATCGCTTGATGATTTGTGACTGGAACCATTCGGGCACCAGCGGTGTATTATAGGCATGTCCATTATAGTTCTGGTGATTGTGCAGCAAGCGCGCCAAAGCTAGAAAAGAATCCATGTGAACGAAACTGAGCAGATCCTACATGCCCGACAAGGCGATAAACGGCTTGGATTGCCCTGGTGCGCTATCACCAGGCGGCTATCTTTCGCTTTGCCTATTTATTGTTGGGTGATGCCAGCGACGCCGAAGATGTTGCGCAAGAAACTTTCATCCGGGCGTTTCGCGCGCTTGCGACCTTTGAGGTAGAACATCCTTTGCGGCCCTCGTTATTACAAATCACTAAAAATCTGGCCTACAACCACCGCCGTTCGGTGCGCCGCTATACGACCGCGTTGACCTGCTGGTTTCAAGTTGCACCGAAGATTGCGCCAGCTTTAGAATCATTCGATCCACAACACTACTGGGCTATCCCCCATTTTACAGATGAAGACGCGCCGGGCTGCACATACAGCTACCTTACTTATGGATGGTAACGTGCTGCTTGCAGGCGGTTTGCAGGAGATGGCTACGGGCGTGAAATTCCGGTTGCTAGCGCCGAAATTTATGATCCGCAGCACAATGTCCTGCCAACCTGGATCAGCAGCATCCTGATTGGCTTATCCCTGACAGCTTGCCTGCTGCCTTCGCCTAGCACAAAGCTCGACGACGTTACGCTCGTTGTCCCACGTGGCATTGACCGAACTTTGCCCATGCCACTTTGCTCCAGGCTTGTACGGTGTCAACTTGCGTTGTGAACCCAATCGATCCCGTAACTGGCAAGGCTGTGCCGGGCTATGCCACGCTGCCCCTGGGGCAATAGGCTGTGCATGCCTTTACACCAGAGCGAAGACAACTGGCGCTGATCACCTATCGTAATAGCAATATCATGAGCCACGGCGTGTTAAAATTTGTTGATCTGCAAACCTGGCAAGTGGTCACCGCGACCTTAACGTTCAACAATGCCAACGATAACCTGGCGTGATGGTGTCACGTAAATGACGCATAACAGAACGGCTGCGGCAGACAATCCTATACGGGCCCTGGCCGCTAGCGTGGACTCAACAGCATATTGGGTACACGATTTTTGAACAGCTTCAGAAAAAACTGACTGGCGGGCGAGAGGTAACCACTCCGCCGCTGGATCAAGCCCAACGCGCGTGGCGGGAGCCACTCTAGCCGGAACGCCCGCAATTGGTGCGCTTTTAATTCGTTCTTCACGGCAATGCCCGGTACAATCGCCACCCCCAAATTGATTTCGACCATACGCTTCATAATCTCAGTGCTGCCTACATTCATGGTCATGGACGGAATTAGCCCCTGTTGCGCCAACATTTGCTCTAAAAGCACACGGCTCGTGCTGCCTTTTTCCAATTGCCGTCACGCTCGAATAGCGGCTGGATATGAATCATTCCGGCAACGGGCACAATCTCGCGGCTTTGGCCTGTAACCTTTTCAGCTTACAATGGCACTTATTCGTGAAGGCCTTCACATTTCTACTGATGGAACGCGAGCGTCAAAGATGACGAATTTACAAGGGTTGGTTACCGCCGCCCAACAAGGTGACAAAGACGCTTTTGGGCAGATCGTCACGCGGTTTCAAGACATGGCCTATGCCAGCGCCTACGCCATGCTGGGCGATCTAGGGTTGGCGCAGGATGTGGCGCAAGAAGCATTCATTGATGCTTACCTGAACCTCACCAAACTGCGCGACCCGGCGGCCTTTCCCGGCTGGTTTCGGCGGATTGTGATTGGCAATAGTCATCGCCAGTTGCGCGGCAGGCCCGCAGCCACCGTGTCGCTAGATGATGTGGGTAGTCTCTATGCAAATCTGCATGATCCGGTTGATCTGCTCGAAACGGCGCAGCTTCGTCAGAGCATCCATGATGCGATTGGCGCGTTGCCCGAAGGCCAACGCTTGGCAACGGCGCTCTTCTATGTCGAGGGTTATTCGCACAAGGAGATCGCCAGTTTTCTGGAAGTGCCGGTCTCGACCATTAAAAAACGGCTTTTTGACGCCCGTCATACACTTAAAACAAGGATGATTCCGATGGTACAACAAACACTTCAAACCACCAAGCCTTCTCAAAATACTGACTTTGCCAACCAGGTTCAATTCTTCATTGCCCTGCGCGATCAAGACTTGAGCCGGGTGAAAAAGTTTGTCAGCCAGCATCCAGAACTATTGCAAGCCAAAACGGAATGGAAGATGGCGCTCGGCCATCACTACTGGCCACTCGGCTCGACGGCCCTGCATCTGGTCGCCGGCACAGGCAACGAGGAGATCTTGACCTATTTACTCACACAACCTGTGGATATCAACGAAAAAAACCTCAGCGGCCTGACAGCGCTGCATATTGCTGTTATTATGCGCCAAGTGCAGGCTGTCCAGTTGCTTCTACAACACGGCGCAGATGTCAATGCCCGCTCCAGTGTCGGTCAGACGCCGCTGCACCATGCCGTACTGCGCAATAACACAGAAATGGTCCAGTTGTTGATGGAATACAAGGCCGCCGTAACGATCACCGACGTTGAAGGCAGAACGCCGATGGATTGGGCCAGCATCCGCCGGAACCGTGAAGTAATCGATTGGTTGGTAGCGCATGGGGCGGCCCGCCCCGCAAAGTTGCCTGCCGTAAAGACGATCAAAACGCAGGCCCGGCCCGTTCCGTTGGCCAAGCAGTGGCTGGGGAGAATCATTAACGGGCTGGGGCAACCGCTCGACGGTGCTGAATTGCCCACGGCGGTCGCGCAGAGTCCGTCTGATTTGCCCGCACCGATCATCAAACCGCCTTGCTTGACTACAGGCATCAAGATCATTGACTTACTTGCGCCGCTCCCGCGCGGTGGGCAGATTGGCATCTTCACGCCACTCGCTGGGGTTGGCTTGATGGTCGTGCTGGGGCAGCTTATCGACAGCATGCACGCGCTGCATAACGGGCATACCGTCTGGCTTTTCATGGAAAGTGATAGGCTGCGGGCCGCCGATCAAAAGCTGCTCTGGCGTGAAGTGGGCGTCGATGACAAAATGGTCTTTGTGGCTGGCCATCAGCAAGATACCGCGCCTCAGCAGATGCAAACCGTCGCGACCGGCTTGCGAATGGCGGAGCAGTTGCGACAGACCGGAGAAGATGTTCTGCTGTTAGTCGATAGCCAGTTTGCGCGCATCGAAGGGGTGGTGCCTTACCTGCGGGCGAATGCCACTGTAACGCCAGCAGCGGCGATCACGACGATCTATCATGGCCATTACACTGTCGGCGTAGAACCCAAACCATTACAAGACCTGGATGCCACACTCACCTTTGAGTATACGCGGGCCAAACAACGGCTCTATCCAGCTATCGATCCCGTTCGCTCTACGTCGCGCTTGTTGCAAAATGATGGGTTGGAATCGGCCCATCGCCAGGTGGCAACAGAAGTAAAGCGTCTACTCCAACGCTACAGTGATTTGCGCGCGCCCATGGACACACACAACATGGGCGTCGATGCCCTCTGGTACATTGAAGACGACCCGCATCTGGCCGAGGAGATCAACCGGGCGCGCCGCTTAGATCGTTTCTTGACGCAACCCTTCTATGGCGCAGAACCGTGGACCGGCATCATTGGTGAATTGGTGAGTGTGGCCGATACGGTAGCTGGTTGTCAGGCCATTTTGAATGGTCAATACGACAAGTTGCCAGAAGAAGCCTTTCGTTTCATTGGCGTGATTGAACAAGCCGTAGAGAAGGCAAAACGCCAATAGCGCGACCATAGAACCTACGTTGAGCGGCCGGAAAGCGGCCGATTGGTGGTCATCCGCCTTCCGGGAAGCGGTCAGGCACCCGCTGGTTAACGAACCCGGCTGTGACCGCTTCCCGGAAGGTTGTTAGTTGCACCGCTTGACTCACCCTGCACAGACAAGGTGTTTATCGGGTGTATTTGCGTCAAGCTTTCGTCTTGCGAAATATGCGTTATGAAGCTAACTTTGGCCAACTATCGTTCTCTACTGGTCACCTATCTGCGTCCACAATGGGGCAAGGTGCTGCTGCTGACGTTGCTACTCTTTGTCAGCATTGGCTTGCAATTGGTGAACCCGCAGATTGTGCGGCAATTCATTGATGCGGCGCGCGCCGGCGCGCCGCAGACGACGCTCACCAACGTTGCCTTGCTCTTTCTCGCCATTGCACTGATCCAACTGCAAGCACGCGGTTTGACCTATCATCACGCGGGTGGGTGTGGCATCGAAAACATTGATTTGCAGTTGAGGCGCGGCTCGTTCACCGTGATTACGGGGCGGATTGGTGCGGGCAAAACAACACTGTTGCGTGTGTTGCTGGGGCTGGCGCCGAAGATCGCCGGTGAAATTCTTTGGAATGGCGAAGTAGTAATCGACCCTTCGACGTTCTTCGTGCCACCGCGTAGCGCCTATACGCCGCAAGCGCCGCGCCTTTTCAGTCAGACTTTGCAGGAAAATATCCTGCTGGGTTTGTCAACGGATCAAGTCGATCTAGCCGCTGCGCTGCACCAGGCGGTGTTGACCCGTGATGTGGCGGATTTGCCGCACGGCCTAGAAACGCTGGTTGGCCCCAAAGGCGTCAAGCTGTCTGGCGGTCAAGTGCAGCGTGCAGCGTGCGGCTGCCGCGCGCATGTTTGTCCGTCAGGCCGAATTACTCGTCTTTGACGATCTGTCCAGCGCGCTTGATATGGAAACTGAGCAGCAATTGTGGGAGCGACTCTCGCCAATGCCCGCACGTTGCGCCCAGGCCAGATCAAGCAAGCGTTCCATCAGACTGACAAGTTCTGTATTTTCCTCGTTAGCCAGTTGTTGCAAGCGCAGATATAATTGTTTGGGAATCTGGATCGTCTCAAGCGCGACAGCCATTAGTCCACCTCACTTTCGTACATTTGCTAAAATTTTTCTAAAGGGAAATATATCACATGGACCAACAATTAAGCCTTAGATCTGATTTTCGATAAGGAAGCAACCCTTTGGCACTATTACGTTTTGCCGACCACACGTTCGACGCCGATCTTGTGATTTTCGACAAAGACGGTACGTTGATCGACTTCAAATATCTCTGGGCGCAGAAAACCAAGGCGGGCGTTGAACGGCTCGTGCATGCTATTCAGGGGAGCAGCGAGCTACGGCTTGCGCTTTATCAGACGATTGGCTACGACCCGGAAGCTGACCATTTTGAAATGCAAGGGCCGATCATCACCGCGGCGATGGGCACACTCTATACGATTGCGGCGACGGTGTTATTTCAGCATGGCTGGCCTTGGTTAGAAGCCGAATTGTTGGTACAAGCGCATTTTATACCGGGCATGGCCGGAGTTTTGACCGCTGAATTGTTGCAGGCAACGACCAATTTACCGAAACTTTTTAGCGAATTACGCGCCGCCAACGTCCACATCGCCGTGATCACCAGCGATGAACGCGCCCCAGCCGAAAAGACATTGCAACTACTTGGGGTGCGTGACCAGGTGGCTTTTCTAGCGGGGGCTGACGATGTTTATCCACCCAAACCGGCCCCCGAAGCGATCTTAGCGGCTTGTGAACAGATCGGTGTTTCACCAGCACGCACCATCATGATCGGCGATTCGACCACCGATATGCTGATGGGGCAACGGGCCAGCGTTGGTTTCCGGCTGGCCGTGCTCACGGGGATGATGGATCGCGCCACCTTAGCGCCGTACGCCGATCTTGTCCTGGATTCAATCGGACAGATGGGTGTGGTCGATTTTTTATAACCTACCATGCCCGATCAGAACAGAAAGAATTTATGCCGCAAATCATTCAATTTACCCTACCATCCTACTTGCCCGAAGGTCACGTTGTGCCGATTGAAGTGGCCGGTAAATCGCTGGCGCTGGCCAAGGTAAAAGACAAATTCCATGTCTTCGAGAATTTTTGCCCGCACGCCGGTTGCTCGTTTAGTGGCAGCGGGGGAATTTATAATGGCGTCTTGGTCTGCGATTGTCATGGCGCTGAATTTAATTTAGAGACCGGTGCGGTGTTGCAAGGGCCGGCCATCGAAGCGATTAGGGTGTTTGCCGCCGAACCGAATGAGACAGGGCTTGAAATTATTCTGCCGTAAAATTAGTACACTGTAATCGAAGTTATAATAGGCATTCGTAGGTCATCGCTTCCAGCGTGACAAACCTAGTTATAGCCACAGGCGTAGGTCATCGTCGTTCGTCATGCTGGAAGCGATGACCTACAGCTATATTATCAGAATTTGGGTAAAGATGGACTAAGTACTCGACTTTTGCAGCTTAAAAAATGAATAGAAAAAGAGAGAAAACATGCGAAAAATGGGATAGAATGCCGCCAGCGGGCAAAGCACAGCCAAGCGTCAGCCGAAAAGCTGACGGAAAACATCACCAAGCCAAGGGGGAAGGGGTTAACTTAGACGGCGCAGACGGTGCGCAGTAAGGGCGTCATGATCGTCTGTAAGGAGCGACCTTGTGCCAACCCGGAACTGATGAACAGAGCAAGCGACCAGAGACTTTGCGCTTGAGTAACCCGTCGCCAAAAAGGAGCGCTGCCTTCAAGTTCGAACTTGAGTTCACGCTGGAGCTTGTGTTGGAGAGCTTGGTCATGCTGGGCGGTGCGCAGTAAGCAGTAAACGACGGCGACCAGCGCAATATGGCGTTGAATTGCGGTGAAGTCCCGAACCTGATACTGCGCCAACCCATCGGCCTTGCCTTCCTCGTGATAGACTTCCACGGGCCAGCGATGGCGACGGATACGCGTAATCCCGGCGGCTTGCCAGTGCAACTGGTTGGTGATGTAACAGACTGGCTTGTCCGATAAATCGGCGTGGCGATGGTTGATCACCAGACGGATTTTGCCAAAGTTGGTTAGGCGATGCGTAGCACAATAACTGAAATAGTGTTCTTGGTCTCCTTTGTAGGGAATGGTAAGCGGGCGGAAGACGGCGGGTTGGTGGGCGGCGATGGCTTGCTGATGTTCATCTTTGAGCCGTTTAGCAAACGCACTGACGGTGACCTCGCCCGTCTTTAACTGTACTATGGTATCATCCTTCAAGGTACCGACATAGGCTAGGTGTAGTTGCTGGTCCAGATAGTGACAAAAACCGGGTTCGGTGTACCAACTATCAAAGGTGACGGGTAAGGCAAGGTCCGGATGGGCGGCTACCCAGTGCGTGAGCAAACGTTCGGCAATGCGGAGTTTGCTGTCATATAACGCCGCCACCGCGGGGGTTTTCTGGTTGCGCCGCCAGACGCCTAGCAGGTATTGTCGCCACTGGTCTGGCGCCTGTTGTTTCAGTGCCTGTTTGCTGGCTTTCAACTTCACGTTGGCAGCCACTAAACCTGCTTCGATTTTGTCTAATTGTGCGGGGCGCCATAGCTCGAACTCAATCGGATAGTCAGTCAGATCATCGCTGTAGTGCAGCGTCACCAGATTATGCGCCCAGGTGTAACAGCCTTGGCTGTGATCATACAAATAGGCAATCTCGTCAAAGTGTTTGCCTTCATGGCTTAATAAGGTGTCATCGATGCTCAACACCCCTTTCGGTTTGAGCCGCATCGCCTCGATACTGTTCATCATCGCCAAGCGGGCCTGGTCGAGCGCCGCCAACTCGAATGGGCTTGCTGTCAGCAACCGATTGAGGCTGCTTTGGTTACGACTCTCGTAGACACAGAGCCGGTTGATCCCTTCCACGCTTTTGTTTTCACTGACGAGCAGCCCGCTCAGATAGCGTTGGAATTGAATGAAGGCTTCCGCTGAAAACACTAGCTTAAAGTAAGGCGCATAATGTTCGACGATGCTGGGTAGTTCCACCAGTGGAAACATGGCTCTTCTCCTTGTTGAGAACGACACGCTTGTTTCCACTCAGTATATGACCGTTTTTCTCTTTTTGTCTATTCAATTGTTAATGTGCTGCAAAAGTCGAGTTATCTCACTGATCAAAAATCAGCGTGATCAGATCCAAAACTTTGGTGTAAAGCGGTTGGGGTTGTTTGGTTCATTTGTCTGTGAAGAACAAAATGATAAAAGCGATGTCGATTTGTTGGTTGAATTCGAGCAAGGCCAAAAGACTTTTAACAACTTTATTCACCTATGTTTTTTTTGGAAGAATTGTTTGAACGAGAGGTTGAATTGTTGACGCCTGAATCATTAAATCCTTATATTGGGCCACACATTTTAAGCGAGGTCGAGTATATCGCCTTTCGCGCTTGATAAACGTTGATTAACTTATGCTTCAAACAACTTACCAATCCTTTCACCAACTGATCTTCTCACCCAACCCGTTGACCCGTCGTCTAACCCTGGGCGGAATGTTGGCGTTGGGCGTGTTACTGATCACCCTCTTCATCGGCATTACTGGCCCGATTATTCCCTTAGTCGTGGCGCTCGCCTTGATTGGCGGCACCCTGATCATGGCTGACACGCATTGGGGATTTGTGGCGCTGGTCGGCGTCGTTTTTATCTTGCCCTTCGCCAGCTTGCCGTTTAGTATTGGCCTCAAACCCTCTTTTCTCGATGTGGCACTGGGCGCGCTCTTCTTCGTCTGGATTTTTAAACTTGTGATCGGCCAGGAGCGCGAGTTTATTGCCTCGCCGCTGGGGCTGCTCGTCGGTCTGTTTATGTTAATGGCGATCTTCAGTTTTGCCTATGGCCTGACGCACAGCAGCGCGAACAGTTTCCTGTTGCGCCGTTTTGTCGAGATCCTGATCGGCATTGGCCTCTTTTTTGTCGCCGTCAACACCGTGCGCACCCAAACCGAACTGGTCTGGGTGACGCGTTGGCTGCTGCTGACCGGTTCGGCCTGCGCGGCGATTGCCGTGATCTTCTATGTGTTGCCACAGGATATCACGGTGGCCATCTTGGACCGGCTGGCCCGCTTTGATTATCCAGGTGGCGCAGGCGCGTTGCGGTTTATCGAAGATGACCCCGAAGGCACCATGCGCGCGATTGGCACGGCTGTCGATCCCAACGTGTTGGGTGGCATGATGATCTTGGTCGCCGGTCTGCTGGCCCCGCAATTGTTTACGCGTGAGACGATTTTCCCGCGCTGGCTAACCTTGATCATGTTAGGCACGGCGACGGCGGCGCTCTATTTAACTTATAGTCGTTCGGCGCTGCTCGGTCTGATGACGTCAATTGGTCTGTTGGCGGTGCTGAAATATCGCAAGCTGATTCCCTTGGGCATCGTGGCGGTGTTGCTGCTTTTCCTCCTGCCGCAAACCCAGGCTTATGTCGCACGCCTGTTAGAAGGATTGGCAGGCGAAGATTTAGCCACCCAGATGCGTTTTGGCGAATACAAAGACGCGCTGATTTTGATCGGGCGCTATCCGATCTTTGGCGTCGGTTTCACCGGCACGCCCGACATCGACATTTATCTGGGTGTGAGCATGCTCTACCTGATCATTGCCGAAAATATGGGCTTGGTGGGGCTGGGCATTTTCCTGGCGGTGATGAGCGGCTTCTTCCTCATGTTCGGCCATTCCTGGCGGCAGGGTTATGCGCCGGGTGTGGAAGCGATCCTGCTCGGCTTGGTCGGCGCGTTGCTCGGCGCGTTGGTCAGCGGGATTTTTGACCATTATTGGTTCAACATGACCTATCCGCACATGACGGTGCTCTTCTGGTTATACATGGGGCTGGCGGTGGCGACCATGTTGCTTCAGAAATCTGACGTAAGCTCATTCGAACACTAAACTTGCAAATGTACAACCAAGTTTCAGTGGCTTGACAAGCGTCTCCTAATTTACTAAAATCTTTATACGAAAAACCGTATAATTAATGACAAAACTAACAGAATGGTCTATCGTTTTTTATGTTGAAGAAAATGGGAGCAGCCCGGTAAAAGAATTTTTGGAGAGCCTTGATGCCAAAACGCAAGCCCGTTTTCTTTGGTCGATTGAACAACTACGGCTGCGGAACGTACAAGCTCGCGAGCCGCTCGTCCGCCATTTGGATGATAAAATTTGGGAATTACGGGAAGAGAGCCATACCGACATTTATCGGTTGCTCTATTGCTTTTTTACAGGGAAATGCATTGTTTTTGTCCACGGTTTTCAAAAAAAGACGCAGAAGACACCACGTCGCGAAATTGAGACCGCCCTTAAACGACTTGCCCGTTTTATCGAAAGAGAGGAAGGCGACCTATGATCCCAGTTGAAACCAAACGGAATTATAGCGCAGAAGGTGAGGCTAGCTATCAAGTTTGGCGTGATACATTCCTGGCAGATCCTGAACAGCGATGTATCTATGCAGCGGAAGCCGCAAAAAAAGAATTGTGGCTCCAACTGGTCGAGGCGCGTCAGGCGACTGGCTTGACCCAACAACAAGTCGCTGAGCGGATGGGCGTTTCGCAGGCCCAAGTTGCGCGAATTGAAAAGCGTGGTTATGAATCCTACACGTTGCGCACGTTGCGGCGCTATCTGGATGCGCTAGGTGAGCCGTTTATTCTAGATGTTACTGTGCGGAAAGAGGAATTTTTGTTGGTTTAGCCAATTGTCTTTTTGTGTTTCAGTCTGAACCGTAGCATTGTGACCAATATTGGTTCAACATGACCTATCCGCACATGACGGTGCTCTTCTGGTTATATATGGGGCTGGCGGTGGCGACGATGTTGCTGCCGAAGTCAACAACGAATGCAGGAAACAACGAATAGGGCAGAGGTTTTATTCGTTGTTTCTCGCATTCGCTGTTCCATCCTGCATTTGTATAAAAACGGGTCCTGTTGATGAGTGGATTAATCTACGCAGAGTTTGTCTATTATTTGCAGGGTCTTGACTTTCGCATCCATAATGCCATCAAAGGTGGTCACGATGAGCAGTCGTATGAAGAAGCTATCGTTTGGTTGCTTGATCAGAACAAAGTGCCTTTTCAGCGCCAACCTGTCTATTATGTGACGTACAAAGGGCAACAGGTGGGCCAATATCGACCCGATTTGATCGTCGGTGAAGCGTCTATGCTGCTTGAACTCAAGGCGACGCCCGCTATTTTGCCGATCCATGAGGCGCAAGCGTTGTCGTATCTGGCCGTCACGCGGCTGCCATTAGCGCTGATCATGAATTTTGGCGGCGCAGCCATGCAATACAAGCGGTTGCCTAACTTTCTGGACCGCCGTCAGCCGTTTCGCTGGCAAGCGGCGCTAACCGCTACGCTTTTATATGCTGAACTAACAGACAGACTATTGGCTGCGCTGCATGAAGTTCATTATACCTTGGGGCCAGGTTTTCTGCACCAGGTGTACCGGCGCGCGACCACGATTGAACTTGGCCACCAAGGTGTGCAATTTCAGTATATCAAAGAACTTCCGTTGTGCTTTGAGGGCCATCAACTTGGGATCAAGCAGACGCGGCTTTTTTGGATCGAGCAAAAGGTATTATTGGCAACCTTTGCGCTGCAAGAAATCACAAGCTCTCACCTGGAGAAGCTGCGCTGGGCGATGAAGGAAACAGGGTGTCGCCTTGGTTTACTGGCCAATTTTTATCCCAGTAAACTGGAGATTCGTATGGTGCGGACATAAAGTGCGTCATGGTGGAACAGCGAATGCGGGAAACAACGAATAAAACTTTTGTCCTATTCGTTGTTTCCCGCATTCGCTGTTGTTGGTATTTAAACGGAGCGGCTCGACTGACGCCCAATCTCGTCTTGTGTGCTTGCCAACATAAGCAACTTATCCATATCGGCGCGTAGTTTGCCCACGAGCAGGGTCAGCGACTCAATGGTTGTCTGTTGTTTGACGAGATTTTGTAG
>JBBQBY010000011.1:0-33349 GCA_038318235.1 Caldilineales bacterium | reverse complement strand
AGAGCACTTTAGAGAGCCATAGGGAGAAAGCCACCACGGTTCCCTTGTAAAACTCATCGATCCAATATTTGTTATGAAAGACCAACCAAAGTGGTCCCAGCCAGTTGCGCAACGGGTCAATCTGACCTTCGGCCAACCCCTGTCCATAGACATAGTAGCCAGCAAGCAGGCCACCAACCGCCACGACAATCGAGACCAACATCGGGATGAAGCTAAACTCGACGTGGAACGCATGGAATTTGAGGTGTTCAATATAAGGCTCCATGAAGCCTTCAATCCAATTGCCCCAAGGCGTCCCGATAAAACCGAGCAAGAGCGCAAACGGTGAAATCAGGATCAAAGGCCAAGTCATACTTGGCACACTTTCGGGCGCATGTTCGGCCATTGCTGTGCGTGGCTTGCCCAGAAAGGTGAGACCGATTTGCCGCGCGGTGTAGAAGGCAGTCAAAAAGGCTGAAATCACCAGGGCGCCAAAGACCAACGTATTGCCACCACCCCAGGCATTGCCCAGGATTTCATCCTTCGACCAGAAACCAGCGGTTAAGGGGAAACCACTCAGTGCTAGACCACCAATAATAAATGTCCAACCGGTGCGCGGCATTCGGCGCAACAAGCCACCCATGTTGCGCATATCTTGGGGATCTTCCAAGTTGAGATCGCCATCCTTGCGATGCACTACTAACCCTGTGTGGCCATGACCAGCAGCCTCTGTGGGTGTATGTCCTTCTTTGCCGCCGTGCTCACCCCCCGGCGCTGGCTCGTCATGATGACCATGTTCGTGTACATGATGCAGGCCATGTTCCACCCCATGAATTACGCTACCCGAGCCCAAGAAGAGTAATGCCTTAAAAAAGGCGTGGGTGATGAGATGGAAAAGCGCAGGCACATAAGCACCGATCCCAATCGCTGCGACCATGTAACCAAGCTGGCTAATCGTCGAATAGGCAAGGACACGTTTAATGTCCCACTGGGCAATCGCGATGGTCGAAGCGAAGAGCGCAGTAAAGGCCCCGATAAAGGCGACAAAGTGCATGGTCCCCGGCGCCACTTCACCAGCCGTAGCAAACAGTGGGAACATCCGCACCAACAAGAAGACGCCGGCGGAGACCATGGTAGCAGCATGGATCATGGCGCTAACGGGGGTTGGCCCTTCCATGGCGTCCGGTAACCAGACATGCAAGGGGAATTGAGCACTTTTGCCCACTGTGCCGAAGAAAATCAGAATCGCAATCGGTGCCACCCACGGCACTGTCAAATTGATGAAGGGCACTGTCACTGACAGGGTAGCGAGATGATGTAAATTCTCGGCTGAGAGAATCTCGCTAAACATCAAGCTACCCGATTGGCTGTGAATGTAGAGAAACATCAAGCCGACGAACATGAATACATCGCCAACGCGCGTGGTCATGAACGCCTTAATCGAAGCTGCCTGCGCCGACTTTTTCTCATACCAGAAACCAATCAGCAGATAGCTACACAAGCCCATGATTTCCCAGAAAATAAAGAAGGTCAATAACGAATTAGAGACCACCAATCCCAGCATACCTGTGGCGAAGAGGCTGATGTAGGCCATAAAACGACTGTAACGCGGATCTTTACCTTGCGCCGCCGCGATGGGATAGGTGGCAGGATTCAAGTGAGCCGGGAAAGTCATATAGCCACTGGCATAGACAAAGATCATCACCAACAAGAATGACGACATGAATAACATGAGTGCATTCGCCGGATCAACTTGATAGCCAATCCAAAGATCACTCGTCCCAGTCGGGATCGAAAAAAGTTGGGCTTCAACCGGATGTTGGCCAAAATGATCGGTGGTGAAGGCGCTAAAGGCAATTGGCCAGCTTAACAGAAAGCTGAGCACTGCGCCGCCAATCGCAATTAAAGCACTCACGGTCTTATTCCGATTGGCAAACAACACAATCGCCGCAAAGGCAAGAAAAGGTGGAACAGGCACCAACCACGCTAAATTAAGAAATCCTTGCATTGATCAACCTCGTCTCAGGCTATTTCAAACAAATATTGACCCTCTTGCGTTACTTATAAATGTTATCAGTGGTAGCGTGTATTAACTCGCTGCCACTGATAACATTACACGGCGCAACATTTAGGGTATTTATAAATCGGGGCGGTTTGCTCGCCCGCAATGATAACAAATCAGGTAGGCCAGAATAGTCAGCTGATCTTCATATACTGGCGCGTGCTCGAAAACTTTGGATAAAATTTCCGACCCCAAAACCAACAACAGTGCCCACAACCGCTAACAACAAAAACACAAGATCATTAGGTACTTTAACAATTGTCCCGGTGGCAATAAAGATCACCGCACCGACAAAACCACTGAGCAATAAAACACTTTGTTTCGATTTTTGACGTTTTGCTTCGAGCAGCAACGTTGCCGCATCTCGATAATTAGGCTTGTGCTTCACCACTTCTTTCAGGGCATAGGCTGCTCCTGTAAAGTTACCCTGGGCCATCTTTTCTTGAGCCAGGGTATAGAGAAATTCACATTGCTCTTCGAGGGTGCCCGTTAATACTTCTTTCGCCATCTTTAAATATTGCCTTTAACTCCCACCACAAATTGCCGGCAACTGTGCAAAACCCAAGATGAACTCGCCATTTACTCAGGTACGCACTTGAACCTACCCTTTTAACAAGTCCATTTGATCCAAACTCACGGTCTTGCGATTGCGATAGATCGAAATGATCAGCGCCAGACCGACAGCAGCCTCGGCGGCAGCGACAGCAATCACAAACAAGGCAAAGATTTGCCCATCCAGGCGAACCACTTGATGGGTTGCCTTATCAAGAATATCGCCATAGCGCCAAAAGGCCACCAGGTTGATATTTACCCCATTGAGCATTAACTCAATGCCCATCAAAACCGCAATCGCATTGCGCCGTACTAATGCACCATACAGACCGCAACTGAAGACAAAGGCGGCTAAAATCAGATACCAGCTTAGTGGAACCATAAGATCTTTCCTTCGTGTGCTCCTTAGACGTATTTACATCCGACGCACGGCGTAAATCATTGAACAATTTATTGTTTACGCGATTGACGCTAGCACGGCTTAATTTCGATCACGTGCCAACAAAATCGCACCGGCTAACGAAACCAATAACAACAACGCCATCAATTCAAAAGGCACCAGATAGCTGGTTACAAATAACTCACCAATGCGGGCGATAATCGCTTCACCCGAGCTAAGCGGCGCACCAATTTCTGGCCAGGGTGTCCAAGCAACGATCCCGGCTAACACGAAAAATAACAGACTAATCACGATCGCCGCCGTACCAGCCTGTTTATTGGTCTGCGAGGTAGCCCCGAACATCATGCCACGTGTCAACATAATGGCAAAGGTGATCAAGGTTGAAATGGCCCCCACGTAAACCAAAATCTGGCTAATCGCCAAAAATTCAGCTTCTAACAAAGCATAGATGCCAGCCACACCAAAGAGCGTGCCCACAAGCGCCAAAGCATTATGAAACAGATTGGGCGACAGCACAACGAGCAACGCACAGATCGCCGTAAAAAGCGCCAGCGGGATAAACACGGCCTGTTGCAAAGTTGGGATAGGCGGAAGTGGAAATAGTTGTTGTATGATATCCATAAAATCACCTCAAGCAGTCAGTAGTTTTCATTCAATCGTGATAGGGCAATCATCTAGGCAGCCTGGAAGGCCAATTACGCTTTACCGCTGATTACTCAGTCTCCAGACGACGGTTGCATAACACCAATCAACGATTTTGGCTCAAAGGCACGCTTCGTGCGGATCTTCTCATGCTTGAAGTGCGTAACCAAAACATTTGAGACGACGCCGAGCACCACTAAATTTCCAGCAAAAACGGCAATATAGTTCAAGAAGCCATACTGGATCACATCACCGGTGACTGGGTCAAGCGTAGCACCAGGCAATTTCAAGGCAATCATCTGCCACAAAATCAGGGCTAACACAAGTGGGACAAGCACTTTCCAAGCAAACGCCATCATCTGATCAACCCGGATGCGTGGGAACGTACCCTTGATCCAGATGGTCACCATGTAGACGCCAAAAGCCTTGACCACAAAATAGACGAAGCCAAGCAGCGGAATTTGGTCAACAAACGGGCCCTGATAACCACCCAGGAAGAGCATGACAGCAATCGCGCCGAGGAAAAAGCTATTGAGGAATTGAGCCAGGAAGAACATAGCAAACTTCATACCCGAATATTCGATATGGAAACCAGCGATCAATTCGGATTCTGCTTCCAATAAGTCGAATGGCGTCTGTTCGCCTTCGGCCAGGGCGCTAATAAAATAAATAATGAAAGCGCCCGGCATCAGAAAACCAAACCAGCCAAGGCCGGTGTTAAAGCCAAAGATGGTCAAAGACTGCGCAGCGGATAACGCCCCTAAACGCATGCTACCCACCAATAGCACTGGCACAAACATCGCCAATACCATTGGAATTTCATAGCTCAACAATTGCGCGACCACACGAAAGCCAGCCAGCAAAGCGTATTTATTGTTGCTGCTCCAACCAGCCATCAACGCAGCCATAATGCCAATCGAGCCAAGCGCCGTGAGAAAAAGGACACCGACGTTCAAATCAACGGCAATCCAACCAGGCGCAACCGCCATCACAGCCAAAGACAAGATCACACCAAATACCGACAAAATTGGGGCCAGGAAATAGGCAACTGCATCAGCGTTGGCCGGGCGAATATCTTCTTTAGACAACAGCTTAAGGGCGTCGGCCACGGTTTGCAACAACCCAAACGGACCGACACGATTTGGCCCAAGGCGATCTTGCATGCGGCTGATAACTTTGCGCAACAGCAAAATCAAAACCAACGCCAAAACCGGCCCAACGTTGGCCAGTACAAATGCGCCGATCGCTAAGGCGATGATGGTCGCCGCAGTCTCCGGCAAACCTAGCCCAGTCAGCAGGTGAGTAAGACCACTACTCCAAATTTCCATTTTTTACTCTCCGACGATTACGTTCGCGTAGAAAACCGATTTTATAAAAAACCGCGTATTCATCCCAATAAATCCGCAGCGCCCTAATTCCACTCCAGGGCACCTTTGCGCCATTCTAAGAGCAAGCCCAACAACAAGATGACCACAAAGGTAATGGTCGACACCACGGAAAATAGAGAGAGGTGTTTATAGGCGAGGGCAATGGGAAAGAGAAAGATAACTTCCACATCAAAAATCAAGAAGATCAAACCGATCAGATAATATTGGGCACGAAACTGCACCCAGGTGTCACCAATCGTCTCAACCCCGCTTTCATAGGTTGCGGTCTTGACCGCGTCTGGACGTCTTGGTCCTAAGAACCAGCCCATCATCACGGCGGCAGTCGGCAAGGCAAAGGCAAATATGCTTAAAATAAGAATGAAGCCATACTGGGTGAGCATATCTTACTCCACATTTTATCACGTTCACCACATTATCACGTTACATTATCACGTTCATAGTGAACAAGTTTATAACTAGCGCGCAGACAGTTTGCGCGCTAGGATTTCAGGCCACGGAAGTGTTTAAGACGAACTCGCATACGCCATAAAAGCGATTGTGTAGAAAATAACAAATGCCAACGTATGGTAGCATACTTGCATTGCAATAGAAAAATTGGCGGGGTAGCCGATCAAAAAAAGATTGGCTCGGCATCGGCCAACCCGATCATCCTTTGCCAACAGCGTGGAAAATTGAAACTTAACCGGCGTGCAGGTCACAATCTGGCTTTTATATAGCCTAAAACAAATCAGGCTAAGAAACCGACGTCATATAGCTGCCATAAAAATTGGTAAGGCCATTTCATGAAATAAGGATCCCGCGTGTGCCGCACAAAATCATGCGTAGGTGCGTGCTTGTAGCCGCACCATTGGGGTATACGCAGCACGTGCGGCTAAAAGCACGCACCTACTGGATCCTTTATGCTTTGATGGCGCCTAACGCAGATAACATAGCGTAAGCACCGAATCGTTGCTTACTTGGTTTATTGTTGGCAAATAAAGGGGATAAGCAGGACGATGAGTCAACAATTGCTCATGTTCGATTTTTCACAAGCCGATTGAACTAAAGTTGACAGTGCCATTTGCTCGTGATAGAATGAACAATCAAAGTATATAGATTAACTGCTGCTATTATTGATGCGCATAATTCACTTATTTTCTGACTCAACATGTTAACGATTTTGTCTTGTTAGCTATGTTGAGTCAATATTTTGCCATAGACAAGCATCTATAAAATAGTAGTTAAGCTATTCAGCGCATAATAAATCATCGTGCATAATCATCGTACTATGCAGGCGCTATGGCCGGAAAGTGATGAGTAGCGTAGTTGTAATGCTTAAGCTACAATCACCTATAGCCAACCCTAGATATTTTGCAGAATATAGTTCAAACACGAAATGCTTAAGATACAAAGAGGTTAATGCATGGCAATTAGTTATCTGCCACTATTGGTGCTCTTGATCGTCGCTACAGGCTTTGCCGGGATTGCGCTTGGCCTGCCAATGGTGCTTGGCCCCAAGCGCGCCAACAAGCAAAAGTTAGAACCGTATGAATCGGGCATCATTCCGTTTGCCGACGCTCGTCGGCGTTTTCCCGTCAAGTATTATCTGGTCGCGATGCTCTTCATCCTGTTTGACATCGAAGTAATCTTCCTCTACCCTTGGGCAGCCGTAATGCGTCAATTACGTGACAATTATTCGATGCTCTTTGCGATTATACCCGTGGGGTTTTTCTTGCTCATCCTGATTCTAGGCCTGATTTATGAATGGCGCAAAGGCGCTCTGGATTGGGATTGATCAACCATTGTGATTGGAGATTGTGAAGGATAGATCGTTCACAATTAATCATTATTAGTGAGGTTTCTATGGGTCTTGAAGACAAATTACCTGAAGGTGTCTTAACCACATCGCTGGAAAGTCTCGTCAATTGGGGCCGTCAGAATAGCACTTGGCCACTTTTGTTTGGCTTGGCCTGCTGCGCGATGGAGATGATCGCCACGGGGACGGCGCGCCATGATATTGCGCGCTACGGGTCGGAATTGTTCCGAGCTAGCCCACGCCAAGCTGATTTGCTGATTGTCTCTGGGCGCGTCAGCAATAAGATGGCGCCGGTGATCAAGCGCATCCATGATCAGATGTCCGAACCAAAATGGGTGATTGCGATGGGTATCTGCGCCAGCGCCGGTGGGCCGTTTAATAATTATGCGATCATCCAGGGCGTGGACAAGATCCTGCCAGTCGATGTCTATGTACCGGGTTGTCCGCCGCGTCCAGAAGCCTTGTTGTATGCGTTGGATAAATTGCGCGAGAAGCAAGGCAAAGAAACGTTTGCGCACTATCGCCAACTGGCAGCCGGTGATCTGATCATTAAGCCAGAAAACATCGAATCGCTCGACAACATGCGCGCCAAGCAATTCGCCTAAATTAATGAAGTTTCTTGTTCCGGCAACCGCCTGCGCCTGCCGGATCTAAGTGGAGAATTTCATGTTAAACGTCTCTCCTACAAGTAGAGCCTACGAAACATTACCTGGGCTCAACGATATTACGATCCCAGCCGTGGCAGGGTTGCCCACCGGCGAAACCGAAGACACCAAACGCATTGTCGAACGCTTTGGTGAAGATATCATCGCCGCCGGCGAACATGATGGCCAACAGGTAATCTATGTCCAACCAGATAATCTGGTGGACTTGATGCAGTTTCTGAAAAGTGACTCCAAACTAGCCTACGAAGCGTTGATCGATGTTACCGCCGTGGATCGTTCCAAATTGCCGATTGGCAACGCCGAACGTTTCCATATGGTCTACCAAATGCGCTCTTACCAACGCAAAAAACATCTGATGGTGCTCAGCCCTGCACCGGGTGGCGATGAGCCGGTGATGCCCAGCCTGGCGTCGGTCTTTCAAGCCGCCAATTGGCCAGAGCGCGAAGTGTATGATCTGATGGGCGTTAAATTTACAGGTCACCCAGATCTGCGGCGCATCCTCATGCCGGAACATTGGCCCTATCACCCGTTGCGCAAGAATATTCCCGTAGGTGGCGAAGAAGTACCGTTCTCGATGACCTTTGGTGATCCAGAATTTGAGACGCTGGGCAAGCAAATTTTGCCTTCGATCAGCGTGGCGCCCACCTTGCCGCCCGGCATGAGCCGCCAAAATATGATCCTCAACATGGGGCCGCATCATCCGAGCACGCATGGGGTTTTGCGCCTGGTCGTTGAATTAGATGGCGAAACAGTCGTCAATATCGATCCAGATCTCGGCTATCTGCACAGTGGCTTCGAGAAGATGGGCGAAACCAAGCGTTATAAAGATTTTGTCTATTATACTGACCGCATGGACTATCTTTCGTCCATGAATAATAATTATGGCTATGTCTTAACCGTCGAAAAGATGTTGGGCATCTCAATTCCCGAGCGCGCCCAGGTAATTCGGGTGATTATGAGCGAGTTGCAACGGTTGGCCTCGCACTTGTTCTGGCTCTCTACGCATGTGCTTGACGTATCTGGCCCTGGCATGAGCTTGCTGATGTATGCCACGCGCGAACGCGAACGCATCCTCGATCTTTTTGAAATGGTCTGTGGCGCGCGTCTGACCACCAGCTATATTCGCGTGGGCGGCGTCTGGCGCGATCTGCCACCATCGTTTATGAGTAATTTGCAAGATTTGGTCAAAATGCTACCCAAGCAATTTGATGAATATGAAGACATGTTGACCAGTGGCCCACTCTGGCGCGAACGGCTCGAAGGCATCGGTTATCTGAGCCGCGCAGATGCCATCGACATGGGCATGACTGGCCCGATGTTGCGTGGCAGTGGTGTGGACTGGGATTTACGCCGCGATATGCCCTACGGTGGCTACGAGAACTATGATTTCAAAGTGCCTGTCAGTCAGGCTGGTGACTGCTATGCCCGTTATCTGAATCGCATGGAAGAGATGCGCCAAAGTGTGCGCATCATCGAACAAGCGATGGCCAATTTGCCCGACGGTCTCTACCGCACTGACGAACGCAAAGTAAGCTTGCCGCCACGCGCTGAGCTTGATATAAGCATGGAAGCCCTGATCCATCATTTCAAATTAATGACCGAAGGCTTCCGCGTTAATCCAGGCATGTGCTATTACGGCATTGAAGCCAGCAAAGGCGAACTAGGCTACTATATATATAGTGATGGTTCTGGTGTGCCGCACCGGCTGCATGTGCGTGGACCAAGTTTCAACAACCTCTACGCCATCAGCAAGATGAGCAAAGGCGAAATGCTATCCGACATCATTACCAATATCGGTACGATTGACATTGTGTTGGGTGAAGTAGATCGGTAATTAATAAAGGTTGTCATGAGAACGATTACCATCCGTGATGCGAACGCCAACTTATATAAGCTTGTAGACGAGGCGATAACGTTGCATGAGCCAATCCAGATTATTGGACCTGAAAGTAATGTGGTTTTAATTTCAGAAGCAGAATGGCGTTCGATTCAAGAGACGCTTTATCTAATTTCTATTCCAGGCATGCGCGAGTCGATCCAAGCGGGATTGCAAACATCACTTGACGATTGTGCAGAAGACTTGGAATGGTAAATGATGGATTGGCAGGTTGTTTTTACAAAACAAGCGCAAAAGGATGCAAAACGGCTTGCCGAAGCTGGGTTAAAAGCGAAAGCCGAAAGCTTGATTCAAATCCTTAAGACTAATCCGTTTCAAAATCCGCCACCCTACGAGAAATTAGTGGGAGATCTGATAGGTGCTTATTCAAGGCGGATCAATGTCCAACATCGGTTAGTCTATCAGGTTTACTAAGCAGAAAAATTTGTCAAAGTAATCCGTATGTGGACTCATTACGAGTGAAATTTAACGAGTTAGGATCAATTATGGTGCTATCAGAAGCAGTGCGTGCTGAAATTAAAAAGTGGATGGACCTCTATCCGGTGGGTCGTCAGCGTTCGGCCATTCTGCCCGCGCTCTACGTGATCCAACGCGAATTTGGCTATTGCAAGGTAGAAGCGCAAAACGAACTGGCACAGATGCTTGATCTGGAACCAGCCGAAGTCGGCGCCGTCGTGGGTTTTTACAATATGTTCCACGAGGAGCCCAAAGGCGAATATCACATTGAAGTCTGCACCAACGTGCCCTGCATGTTGCGGGGCGCCAACCAGTGTCTCCATCATATTGAGGAAAAGCTCGGCATCCATCATGGCGAACAGACGGCCGATGGCAAGTATGGTCTTGACCATATGGAGTGCCTGGGCTCATGCGGCACCGCGCCAATGGCCTCAGTCACCGAACAAAAGACCGGGCAGATTCGCTACTTCGAAGAAATGCAGACCGACCAAGATGTCGAGAAGTTCCTCGATCTGCTCAACAGTGGCAAGGCTTTCAGCACCTTAGAACGCTGGACACCAACCGGCGACCCCACGAATGAAGGCAAGGCAGCAGGTCCGTACACGGTTGGTGGTATGGAGCCGCGCTATTTATCGGCGCGTGTACTCAAGCCAGATAGCCACACAATTGAAAGTTATATCGCGGATGGCGGCTACGAAACGGCCCAGAAGGTGTTCAGCGAAATGCAACCGGCGGCAGTGATCGACCAGATCAAGGCGAGTGGGTTGCGCGGTCGTGGTGGCGCGGGTTTCCCAACCGGCACAAAATGGAGTTTCCTGGCCCCCGCCAAGCCCCGCTATTTGGTGATCAATGCCGATGAATCGGAACCCGGCACCTTTAAAGATCGCATTATTATGGAGTATGACCCACATCAGTTGATCGAAGGCATCATCATGAGCGCCTTTGCGATTGATTGCGAATTGGCTTTCATCTATATTCGTGGCGAATATTATTTTGGCTACACGCGTCTGGTTGAAGCTGTTCAAGCCGCCAAAGCCAAAGGCTTTTTGGGTAAAGGCATCTTTGGCACCGAGAAAAATTTAGAAATCGTCGTCCACCGCGGCGCTGGCGCTTATGAGTGCGGCGAAGAAACCGCCTTGCTCACCAGTTTGGAAGGCTTTCGTGGCCATCCACGCATGAAGCCGCCTTTCCCCGCGGTCGAAGGTCTCTATGCGAAGCCGACGATCGTGAATAATGTAGAATCAATTTGCAACGTAACGCACATTATGCGCAATGGCGTCGATTGGTACAAAGGTTTCGGCACTGAGAAAAGCACCGGGATCCGCATCTTCTGCCTAAGTGGCAATGTCAAGCGCCCAGGTCTCTACGAATTGCCGCATGCCACACCGTTACGCGAACTAATTTACACCTATGGTGGTGGCCCACAATTTGATGACGCCCCCGTCAAAGCCGTTTGCCCTGGCGGATTGTCGATGAAGCTATTTACCGCCGATCAGCTTGATACGTTGCTTGATTATGAAAGTGTACAGGCCGCCGGTTCATTGCTCGGCTCGGCCGGGATTATCGTGATGGATTCACGGGCGCCCATGGTATCAGTCGCCCGGCGCACGTTGAGTTTCTATCGCGAGGAAAGTTGCGGCAAATGCACCCCCTGTCGCGAAGGCACGGGCTGGCTCGAAGATATTCTAGAGCGGATTGAAGATGGCGGCGGTCGCACCCAAGATTTGCCTTTGCTGGAAAAAATTGCCTCGTTCATTGCCGGCAAGAGTTTTTGTCCCTTTGGCGATGCTGCGGTGTGGGGCATGCAAAGCAATCTCAGTAAATTCCGCATCGAATTTACCGACAAGATCATGGCGACAAATCCCGAAAACACTGGCCCAGAAATCCCGATTCGGCCGATCTATCGGCCCGATGTCGAGCAATCGAGCGGTCTACATGACAGTACGCTGAAGCCAATCGGTGAGTCGCCGATGTTGCGTGATACGATGGTGAGTGCAGATTAACTTCTCACAAGTTTTGCCCAGACAAGGGAATGATTGACCTATGACGACAGATTTAGTAAACGTAATCATTGATGACCGTGCTCTGGCTGTGCCCAAAGGCACTTTGGTGGTTGATGCGGCGGCAAAGTTAAATATCGAAATTCCGGTCTTTTGCAGTCATCCTAAGCTAGACCCGGTGGCCTGTTGCCGAATGTGTCTGGTAGAAATTACCGGCCCGCGCGGCCCTATGTTGCAGACAGCTTGTTCTGTGCCGGTGGCCGAAGGCATGGTCGTAAAGACGAATACCCCTCAGGTTAAGGCAACCCAGGAAGCCACCCTGGGTTTTATTCTGCTCAACCATCCGTTGGACTGTCCGATTTGCGACAAGGGTGGCGAATGCCCGCTGCAAGATCAGACCATGCGCTACGGCCCTGGCATTAGTGCGCTCGTCGAACCCAAACGCCACAAGAAAAAACACTACATGATCTCCGACACAATTGTCTTGGATCAGGAACGTTGTGTGGTCTGTTGGCGCTGTATCCGCTATCTGGAAGAGTGGGAAGATAAGCCGCAATTGGGGCTTTTTGAGCGCGGCGGCGAAACTTTGATCGATATTCAGCCCGGCCAACCGGTCAACGCCAAGACCAGCGGCAACATTATTGATATTTGCCCAGTCGGCGCGTTGACCAACCGCGTGGCGCGTTTCAGTTATCGGCCCTGGGAAATTGAACGCACAGCCAGCATCTGCACCCACTGTTCGGTTGGTTGCAATGTGCGGTTAGACAGCCGCACACATAAGCTGCGCCGCATTGTTGGCCGTGAAAACATGCAAGTCAATGATCAGTGGTTGTGCGACAAAGGCCGCTTTGCCCATGCCTGGGTCAATGCGGAAGATCGCTTGACCATGCCGATGGTGCGCAGAAATGGCGAACTAGTCGGTGTGCCCTGGGCCGAAGCACTCCAAGTAATTGCAGATAAGTTGCAAGCGATCAAGAAAGCCAATGGTGCCGACGCGATTGGTGGGATTGGGAGCGCCAAGCTCTCCAACGAGAGCAACTATCTGTTGCAACGCTTCTTCCGCCAGATGATCGGCACCAACAATATCGATCACCGTGACGGTGGCGATGTGGCGGCTTTGGCCACCGGTCTACCCGCGCTGGCCGATGTGATGAAGCCACAATACGGCCCTAATCCCAAAGTGGATACAATCTTTCTCTTCGGCGTAGATCCGAGCGAAGAGTTGCCGATTTTGGATGTGCATTTGAAGCGCGCCGTGCGTAAGGGTAAGGCAAAATTGATGATTGCCCATCCGCGCAAAATTGAACTGACGCGTTACGAAGGCCCCTATCTTGGTTACAAACCCGGTACCGAAGCCACGCTACTCAATGGCTTGACCGCGGCGGCGTTAGCGGCTAAAGCAGCGCTTGAAACCAAAGAAGGCGACCAACCAGCAATACAGAACGATTCGTCTGCTATCGAGCACTTATTGCGCGATCTCTGCGGCGTTGACCCAGCTGAAGTCAAGCGAGTTGCCGAGGCGCTGGCGCAAAGTAAAAATGCCTTAATCATCTACGGGCCCCAGGTGGCGCGGGGCGAAGCGGGTCAGAACACCCTGCACGGTCTGACCAATTTAGCATTGGCCACTGGCCACTATGACGGATTGGCCTATGTAGGATTGGAAGCCAACAGTCAGGGTTGCCGTGATATGGGGTTGCTGCCCAATGCATTGCCTGGTCATGCCGCGTTAGATGACAAAGCAGCCCAACAGCGCTTGCAAACGTTGTGGGGTGCGACCTTGCCGACCAAGACGGGCAAAACCTATAAACAAATGTTGGACGGCGCGGGCAAGGAGATCAAGGCGCTCTATGTGATGGGCGCCAATCCAGCCAGCGAACGACCAGAATGGGCCGCCAATCTCGACAAGCTAGATTTCCTGGTGGTCCAAGAACTCTTCTTGACCGAAACGGCTAAGTTAGCCGATGTGGTGCTACCTGCCGTCAGTTGGGCAGAAAGTAGCGGCACTTTTACTAATCTGGAACGCCGCGTGCAACGGGCGCCCAAAGCGGTGCGTGACCCCCAAAGCAAGGCGGCACCAGACTGGATGATCTTGGATCATCTAGCCACACGCATGGGCACGAATTGGCCCTATGCCGCCGAGCATGGGATTACGGCTGAAATCACCAAAGCCGTGCCCCTATATGCTGGTCTCACCTGGGAAGCGCTTGGTGATCAAGGCATGCAGTGGGATGCCAAGGCACTCAACCTGCAACCGACCTCGCAGGAAGCCAATCAGCAGGCGATTGCAACCAACGAAGAGTATCCATTGTCGCTGGTCAGTGGCACCGTCCTCTATGATGGTGGTGATCTGTTCCGCCGGACAAAACAGATGCAAAATGTCGCCTTTTCCACCATTGTCGGGCTCAACCCAGCCGATGCGGCGGGCTTGGGCGTCACCGATGGCTCGCCAGTTCTCGTGCGCAGTGTGCATGGAGAATTGACGATGGCCGTGAAGATCGAGGCCCAGGTTCAACCGGGGACAGCTTGGATTCCGGAAAGTTTGCCAGGGGCTCCGGTTGGCGCGTTATTGAATGGTAGTGATATTGAGCATGTGCGTGTTCAACAAAAATAATGAATTGGTAATAACTAATAATGAATGGTAAACGCTGGGTTACCCTAGACGTTACCCATTCATTATTCACAATTAGTTATTAAGGAAGCTGCTATGGATTGGCTTAATTTAATTGTCTTTCCGCTCATTCGGTCGGTTATTCTGCTTTTTATCCTGCTGACTGCATTTGCCTATCTTACTTGGTATGAACGAAAGTTATTGGCGCGCTTCCAAATCCGCTACGGTCCGAATCGCGCTGGCCCCTATGGGCTATTGCTACCAGCCGCGGATGCGGTCAAGGCTTTCTTTAAAGAGGAAGTGATTCCCAACCATGTAGATAAGGTCGTCTATTTGTTGGGGCCGGTGTTAGGCTTGATCCCAGTACTAGCCATTTGGGCCGTAATTCCGATCACCAAAAATACACCGGCAATTGCCGACGTCAACATTGGTTTTTTGTGGATTCTAGCCTTGACTGGTGTAGAAAGCTACGGCATCATTTTAGCCGGCTGGGGGAGCAATAATAACTATTCGCTCCTGGGCGCTCTGCGTTCTTCGGCGCAAATGATCTCGTATGAATTGCCGCTTGGCATGTTCCTGGTCAGCATCCTGATGTTGGCTGGCAGCTTTAGCCTGGTGCAGTTGGTAGAAGCGCCACGCGCCTGGTGGGAATGGCTCTGGCTCTGGATCATGTTCCCGTTCTTCTTCATCTGTATTTTGGCTGAGTGCAACCGTACGCCGTTTGACTTGCCAGAGTCAGAAAATGAATTGGTGGCCGGTTTCCAGACTGAGTATGGCGGCATGAAATTTGCCATGTTCTTTATCGCCGAATATTTAAACGTGATCACGACGAGCACGCTGATGGCAACGCTTTTCTTTGGTGGCTGGAAGCTACCGTTTGGGATTGTCGATTTTCTGCCAATTCTTGGGCCATTTGTGTTGGCCGTCAAGGTCATTATTTTGCTCTTCCTATTCATCTGGGTGCGCGCCAGTATTGGTCGGCCGCGTTATGACCAGTTGATGCGCTTTACGTGGCAATACTTGCTGCCCGGCTCAATCGTCTACATGATCATTACAGCGCTATTGGTGCTCTTCTTTAAATAAGCAGTAAGTGGTCATCAGTAAGCTGGCAAACGCAGGACCCATTCCTTACTAACCACTATTTATCGACATGTCAAGGATATTAATCTATGGGGTTTAACAGATTTTTCAAAGGTGCAACCGAAATTGGTAGGGCAATGGGCGTCACGCTCAAGCATCTGGCACAGAAGCCGATTACCGTAGAATATCCGGCTTCACCCGTGCCACTCTACCCGCGTTTTCGCGGCAAGCATGAACTACGCCGCTATGAAAACGGCATGGAGCGCTGCATTGGCTGCATGTTATGTGAAGCAGCCTGCCCAACCGCGGCAATTTATGTAGAGGCAGAAGAGAACGATCCCAATCATCCAACCTCGCCGGGGGAACGTTATGCTAAGGTCTATGAAGTTAACTTGTTGCGCTGCGTTTTTTGCGGTGACTGTGAGGAAGCTTGCCCGGTCGAAGCGATTGTATTGGGCAGCGAATTCGCCATGGCGAATTACAACCGCCGCGACTTTATTCTAACTAAGCAACAATTACTGAACCCAGGTGAACCCAATGTGGTAATTCGACCTGAGTAATTACTTGCGCAAACTGTAGGGCATGTACGATCGAATGCCCTACAGTTTACGCAGTACACTTCAGCGGACAAGGAATCAAGCAAATGACATTATCAGTCCTATTTTTCGTCTTGATTGGGGCAATCAGTCTGGCAGCGGCGGTAGGTGTGGTTTCCAGTAGCCATCCTGTCCACAGCGCGCTCTTTCTATTAGCCCATTTTGGTACGTTGGCGATCCTCTATATTACGCTAGAAGCGCAGTTTTTGGCCGCGATCCAGGTCATTATTTATGCGGGTGGCATCGTCATTTTGATTTTGTTCGTGATCATGTTGATTGGCAGCGAGAAGATTGTCAATCAGGCCGAGCATCGCACCTGGACGCCCTATGTTGGCATCGCACTAGGCATTGTGTTGCTGGGTGGACTGGCGATCAGTTTGCTCCAAGGCTTTACCGGCGTGGAGCCCAATGCGGCGCTGCTGCAAGGCGGATCACCACAAGCGGTGGGGCTGGAATTATTTACCAAGTATATTCTCCCCTTCGAGCTTGCCGCTGTGCTTTTATTGGTGGCTTTGCTGGGCGCGTTGCTGTTGGCGCGCCGTCCGAAGCTCAAGGTTGAAGAGCAGTAAAAAGTTTATCGATAGTCAGTAGCAAGCAATTTCCAACTGGCTACCAATTTTTTATGGTTGCTTGTGTAGCGAAACAAAGGAAAGCATCGTGATTCCTACCAGTTACTATCTGTTATTAGGGGCAATTATCTTTATTATCGGCGCACTAGGTGTGCTGACCCGGCGCAGCGCCCTGATTATTTTTATGTGTGTGGAAATGATGTTAAACAGCGTTAATTTGACGCTGATTGCGTTGAGTCGTCAATGGGGCAATCTGAACGGGCAGATTTTCGTGTTTATGATCATGGCGGTAGCGGCTGCCGAGGTCGCAGTGGGGCTGGCCATCGTGATTTCACACAATCGTCATACGAATACCACCAACATTGACGAGATCAACCTGCTCAAGTGGTAGTTATCAAAATTTTAGATTTAAAATTGCGAAACAGATAACAGTGCATCCGGAGTAGACCGAACGTAGTGGAGATTATCCATACGCATCGCCTGCTGCTGATCACCGACTACCTGTAAAAAGGATGGATCCATGTTTGATCTTGCCTGGTTATTATTTGCCTTTCCAGCCGCTGGTGCGCTGATCAATTTGCTCATCGGGCATCGTCTGAATAAGACACTGATCGGGGCGATTGCCGCCGGTGTTGTCATCGCAGCCTTTCTCGTCGCCGTCGGACTACTCTTCAGCCTCTTTGGGCTAGACCCCGATGCGCGTTCAGTCACAGTCCATTTGTGGGATTGGATCACGATTGAGAAGTTTCAAGTGAGCTCGGCCATGTTGATCGATCCGCTCAGCATTACCTTAACGCTGGTGGTGACCGGTGTGGGTGCGTTGATTCATATCTACTCGATCAGCTATATGGAACACGAGGAACGCTTCCAGCGCTTCTTCATCTACCTCAACTTCTTTATCCTTGCCATGTTGATCCTCGTGCTGAGCGATAGTTTCCTCGGTATGTTCGTTGGCTGGGAAGGGGTAGGCTTGGCCTCGTTCCTGCTGATCGGCTTCTGGTTTGACCAGCGCGATGATAGCTACGGCTACTACGCAGATGCAGGCAAGAAAGCCTTTCTCGTCAACCGCGTGGGCGACTTTGGCATGATCGTTGCCATGTTAGCACTCTGGTCGATATTGGGCACGCTTACCTTTAAAGATGTTGCAGCCGGTGCTGAGCATGGTCTCACATTGGGCGCGGCGAATTTTATCTGCTTCATGCTACTCTTAGGCGCCTCGGGTAAAAGCGCGCAGATCCCGCTCTATGTCTGGTTGCCAGACGCGATGGCTGGTCCCACCCCAGTTTCGGCTTTAATCCATGCCGCCACGATGGTCACCGCCGGCATCTACATGATCGCACGCACCCACGTCTTGTGGGAGATCGCCAGCAGTGCTTCCGCGACAGCCGCTTGGATCGGCGCCTTGACTGCCCTATTTGCCGCGTCGATTGCGCTCGTCCAGACCGATTTGAAAAAGATTCTGGCCTACTCGACCGTTTCACAACTGGGTTACATGATGCTGGGTGTGGGCGTTGGCGCATACGGCGCATCAATCTTCCATCTGGTGACCCATGCCTTCTTTAAGGCCCTACTATTCTTGGCGGCTGGTAGCGTTATGCACGGTCTACATGGTGAGCTAGATATCCGCAAAATGGGTGGTCTGAAAGACAAAATGCCCAGCACCTTCCGCACCTTTGTGATTGGTTCGGCAGCGTTGGCCGGCATTCCGCTGATGTCGGGCTTCTTCTCCAAAGACGCCATTCTGACAGGTGCGCTAGAGGCCAATCCAGCCTTGTATGTGATTGGTCTATTTACCGCCTTGCTCACCGCTTTCTACAGCTTTCGGGCCGTGTTTATCCCCTTCTTTGGCAAGCCACGCGATAAACATTTATATGATCATGCGCACGAAAGTCCGGCCCTCATGACTGCACCGTTATGGATTTTGGCGGCGTTGGCCCTGGTGGGTGGTCTGCTGAATCTACCGTTTGTGGCCAGCTTAGAACACTGGCTGGAACCAGCGCTCGGCCATCACGAAGAACCATTTTTGACCTATGAGTTACTGGCACTTACACTGAGCGCGATTATTGCCGTCGTTGGGTACTTGCTGGCGTATGAGCGTTATCTCAAAAATTCACCCCGCGCGCGGCAATTGACCGAACCATTTAAGGTATTCCAGTCGGTGGCGGAACATAAGTGGTATGTAGACGAATTTTACAATAAATTCATTGTCAACCCGATCCGCCGCTCGGCTGAAGTATTGGCCAGCTTCATTGACCGCGCCGTGATTGATGGTTTTGTCAATTGGGTCCCTCACATCAGCCAAACCTTAGGCGGCAGCGTACAGCGCTTGCAAAATGGTGCTGTTCCCACCTATGCCTTGAGTATTCTGGTTGGCGTCACCGTGATTGTTGCCTATTTTGTTTTTGCAGCTTAAGACGAGTCATACCGGCGTTGTCGTCTGTCGTCAACTACCGATCATAGAATATTAGGAAAGATTTGTCATGGCATCTCCTATCCCGTACTTACTTTCGTTGATTACATTTCTGCCACTGATTGGCGCATTGATTGTGATGGCGCTGGCAGGCGACGGCCCCAAAAAGCGCGCGGCTTTTATTACGACGCTTGTTACATTCGTCGTTAGCTTGTTGCTCTGGTTCAACTGGGACAATGGCCAGGCCAACATGCAGTTTGTCGAAGATCTGCGCTGGTTGCCAGAATTCAATTTGCGCTATCACTTGGGTGTGGACGGTATCAGCCTATTCCTGGTGCTCTTGACCACATTTCTCATGCCGATTACGATCTACTTCAGTAACAAGTATGTCACTGACAGTATTGGCCCTTACCTGGCGTTGATGTTGGTGTTGGAGTCGGCCATGATTGGGGCGTTCATCGCGCTGGACCTGGTGCTCTTCTTCGTTTTCTTCGAGTTTACCTTGCTCCCAATGTACTTCTTGATCGGGCGCTGGGGCAGCGGCAATCGCGTCTATGCGGCGACGAAGTTCTTCCTCTACACCTTTGCTGGCTCGGCCGTCATGCTGGTGGCCATATTGGCCGTATACTTTGCAACAGGCAGCTTTGACATTACTGAATTACCAGCCTTGGCGGCAAAAATGAGTCCAACTTTCCAAACCTGGGGCTTTATTGCCTTTGCCCTGGCCTTTGCAATTAAAATTCCACTTTTCCCTTTTCACACCTGGTTACCAGATGCGCACGTGCAAGCACCAACCGCCGGTTCGATTATTCTGGCGGGTGTGTTGCTAAAGTTGGGGACTTACGGCTATTTACGCTTTGCCCTCCCAATCTTCCCCGAGGCGGCGGCGCATTATGGCCCGGTCATTGCCATTCTGGCGATTATCGGGATTATCTACGGCGCGCTGGTTGCCTTGGTCCAAAAGGATGTAAAATCCCTGGTCGCCTATAGCTCAGTAGCCCACTTAGGCTACGTGATGTTGGGCGTTGTAGCAATGAATCCACAGGGTATTAGCGGCGCGGTGTTACAAATGGTCAATCATGGCATCAGCACCGGGGCGCTCTTCTTGATGGTCGGTTTATTGTATGAGCGCCGGCACACTCGCCTGTTGGCCGAGTTTGGTGGTTTGTGGAAAAGCGTACCGATCTTCTGCGGCTTTTTCCTGGTCGTTGCCATGAGTAGCGCTGGGTTGCCCGGTCTCAACGGCTTCGTCGGTGAATTTACCATCCTGCTCGGCATGTATAAACACGAGCCGGTCTTCGCCATTTTGGCGGCGATCGGGGTTATTTTGGCGGCCTGGTATCTGTTGACGGCTTTCCGTAAAATAGCCCAGGGGCCCATCACCAATCCAGCCAATGAGGCGAATCGTTTGTCTGATCTAAAGTTCGACGAAATTGCGATGTTATTGCCGCTGGTGTTGTTGTTCTTTATCATCGGACTCTTCCCTAATTTGTTCCTGGACAAAATCAACCCATCCGTGCAAGCCTTGATCAATCAACAGCCTGCGATTGTCATGAAGGTAGGGCGTTAATCTATGTCTGCGAATCTCAACGTTAGCGTGATCCTCCCCGAGCTAATTCTAGTCGGTTTCGCCATGCTGATCATGATCTTGGATATGGTTGGCACGGACGAGCGGCCGATTGGGCGAACTTTCCTGCCCTGGCTCGCCCTGATCGGCGTAGCGGTGACAGGCATTGTCTGTCTCCAACAATATAGTCAACCGGCGGCTTCCTTCCAAGGTGGCGCAATTTCTGACCATTTTGCTCTGGGGCTGCGTCTGATCATTTTGGTCGCGACGGCGCTGGGCATTTTGCTCAGTGTCAGCTATATTCCGCGCATCAACAAACAGGTGGGCGAATATTATGCGCTCCTGTTGCTCTGCGCGGCTGGTATGACCATGATGGGCGCCGCCACCGATCTAATGGTGGTCTTCATGGCGCTGGAAATCTTGTCACTGGCACTCTATATTCTGTGTGGCCTCAACCGCGAAAACCCGCGCAGTTCTGAAGCAAGCATGAAGTATTTTCTGCTCGGCGCCTTTGCCAGCGCCTTTTTTGTCTATGGCGCAGCGCTGATCTATGGCGCAGCGGGCAGCACGCAGTATGATGCGATTGCCAAAGCGCTGGCCGGTAGCAACACCAATCCAGCCTTGCTTTATCCAGGCATTGCCTTATTGCTCGTGGGTTTTGGCTTCAAAGTCAGCCTGGTGCCTTTCCATATGTGGACACCAGATGTCTATCAAGGCGCGCCGACACCCGTGACGGCGTTTATGAGCGTCGGCACCAAAGCAGCGGGGTTTGCGGCGTTTATCCGCGTGCTGGTGATCGCACTGCCGGCGCAACAGCCAAGTTGGGGTTGGGCGTTGGCGATCATGGCGATTTTGACCATGACATTGGGTAATCTAGCCGCTTTGCGCCAAAGCAGCTTAAAACGCATGCTGGCCTATTCGAGTATTGCCCACGCTGGTTATGTGCTCGTCGGTATCGTGGCAGGGACATCGGAAGGGGCTGACGCCGCGCTCTTCTACCTATTCACCTATGCCTTTATGAACATCGGCGCATTTGCCGTGGTGATCATGTTGGAAAAGGCCAACGAGGGCGATGCGTTGCAAAACCGAGCCGCTGGCATTGGGCAGCGCTGGCCGTGGTTAGCACTAGCGATGGCGATCTTTATGTTTAGCCTGAGTGGTGTGCCGCCTCTGGCTGGTTTCTTCGGGAAGCTTTTTGTCTTCAAGGCAGCCGTGGACGGTGGCTGGGCTTGGCTGGCTGTGATCGGTATGCTCAACAGTGCCATCGGCGCTTACTATTATCTGCGCGTCACGGTCTCGATGTACTTCGAGAAACCCGGCGCAGAAACCCTATCCCAACGCAGCACATGGTCACCACTTAGCGTGGGGCTGGCTGTCGCAGCGATTTTCACCGTCTTAATCGGTATTCTGCCCGGCATGTGGACCGCCTTGTTTACCGGAGGGTTGACGGGACTGGGTGGATAGACAGATTACAGGTCAGCTAGGAATAGCTCGCGTTGATGCGGCTATTTTCCTGCATTGTTTGTAAAGTAGAGAATAAAGCGTCCTCGTTGTAAAATGCGGGGACGCTTTTTGTTTGGGTGCGTGGGGCTAGGTTTTAAATAGTCAGAAATTTATTCGATCAGGTTGGATCAGGGGAAGACGATGGGTATACAAGTGACGGGGTGGGGCAGGCTGGCTATGCGCCGGCTCCTCCAACTCGATGTGCCGGTGCACGAGCATAGCGCAGAAGAATTGCATGATCAGATGCACAAGAATTATCGCTGGAATTTTGCCGTCAATCTAGGTGACGGCGCTTTTTTCTGGTTTGGTCTTAGCTTTATCTCGACCACCACGATCTTGCCACTCTTTATCAGCAAACTGACGCTCAGCCCGTTTTGGTTTGCCTTACTGGCTGTGCTGGGTCAAGCTAGTTGGTACTTGCCCCAACTCTTCACATCGAGCACAATTGAACGGTTTGCCCGCAAGAAGCCGATTATCGTCAATATAGGTATTTTCGCCGAGCGCTTGCCGTTATGGTTGCTGCCGGTGGCGGCGTTGACGGCCACACAGAGCCGCACACTGGCCCTAGCAATTTTCTTTTTTGCCTATGCGTGGTATGGCGTGGGCGCGGGCATGATTGCACCCGCGTGGTCGGATATGATTGCCCGCTGCTTTCCCGTGGAACGCCGCGGTCTGTTCTTTGGCTTTACCTCCTTTGTGGGTACAGGTCTGGGGGCAATTGGGGCGATCTTCAGTGGTTGGCTACTCGTCACCTATCCCTTTCCCACTAATTTTGCGTACGCTTTCCTAATCGCCGCCGTGGCGACCTCGCTCAGTTGGTTTTTTATTGCGCTGACGCGTGAGCCAGTGCCACACGCCCCAGCCCTCAGTCGACAACAGACGGGACAAAGCCGGCGCAAGATACGCCAAATTCTCCAGGGCGATAGCAATTTTCGTCGTTTTTTGCTAGCTCGCTTACTTGCAACGACCGGCAGTATGGGCGCCGGCTTTCTGACCGTTGCGGCGGTCGAGCGCTGGCATCTAGCCGATAGCACCGTAGGTATTTTTACAACAGCACTGCTGATCGGCCAAACAATTGGCAATTTGGTCGCGGGCCTGCTGGCCGATCGCTTCGGGCATAAATTGGCCCTAGAATTAGGCATTGGCGCCACGGTCGCGGCCTATGGCCTGGCCTGGTGGGCGCCGAATCCCGATTGGTATTACCCGCTCTTTTTTCTGATCGGCGCGGCGAATGGCATCTCGATTGTCTCTGGCGTGTTAATTGCACTGGAATTCTCCTTACCCAAACACCGGCCAACCTACATTGGCATCGCCAACACGGCGGTCGGCATCGGCAACGCCTTGGGGCCGATCATCGGTGGGTTGCTTGCCACAGTCAGTTATATTTGGCTCTTCGGCGCTTCGGCGCTAATTGCGCTGGCTGCGCTATTGATTATGATTTTTAGCGTGCGCGAGCCGCGGGGACAACGCGAGTTTTTTGTCGTGGATGAAGTGGCGTAGACCCCCATCCCCGGCCCTTCCCCCTGCTGGGGAAGGGAGTCGTTCGACGCGATTGGTGCGGTTAGAGATGATTAAAAAATCTAGTTTGTCTAGTGGTATCAGTTCCTAAACCGGTTCCCCCTTCCAGCAGGGAAGGGGGTCAGGGGGAAGGGTCGCCTAACTCAACCGCTCAACAATCCCCGCCGCGCCCATACCGCCACCAATGCACATCGTAATTAGCCCAAACTGCTTGTCCTGGCGTTGCAATTCGTGGAGCATCTGCACGGTGAGTTTGGCACCGGTACAGCCGAGCGGATGGCCGAGCGCAATCGCGCCGCCGTTGACATTAACGCGGTCTTCGTCCATTTCCAAGGTACGAATGACGGCCAGCGCCTGGGCGGCAAAGGCTTCGTTCAGTTCGATCAGATCGATATCCTTCAGTGCCATGCGGGCCAACTTGAGCGCCTTGGGCACAGCGGCTATCGGCCCGATGCCCATCACCTCTGGCGGCACACCACCCACAGCAAAGCTGACAAAGCGCGCCAGCGGTTTTAGACCTAAGGCTTTGGCCTTTTCTTCACTCATCAACAGCAAAGCGGCGGCGCCATCACTGGTCTGGCTGCTGTTGCCCGCCGTCACGCTGCCTTTGACATGAAAAACTGGCTTCAATTTCGCCAGCGCCTCAAGCGACGTATCGCGCCGCACGCCCTCATCTTTATCGAAGATATAAGCAGTTTCCTTGACTTCACTGCCGGCACCCAGCTTCATCGTGACGTTTAGTGGTACAGTTTCGGTCTGAAATTTGCCCGCATCCAGGGCAGCCGCCGCCTTTTGGTGACTACGCAAGGCAAAAGCATCCTGATCTTCGCGATTGACGTTGTATTGGCGCGCCACGTTTTCGGCGGTCAAACCCATACCAATGTAGACGGCTGGGTACTGTTCGGCCAGCATTGGATTGGCCACGAACTTGTTGCCAATCATCGGCACCATCGACATGCTCTCGACGCCGCCGGCAATGATCGATTCGCCCATGCCAGCCATGATCTGTTGGGCAACCGACGCAATACTCTGCAAGCCACTGGAACAAAAACGGTTAACCGTCTGGCCGCAGACCGCTTCCGGCAGACCGGCGCGCAGCAGAGCAATACGCGCCACATTCATACCTTGTTCGGCTTCCGGAAAGGCACAGCCAAGCACAACATCTTCGATTTCATTGGCTTCCACACCGGCACGTGCGATCACCGCCCGGATCACTTCGGCGGCCATGTCATCGGGGCGCATCGTGCGCAGACTGCCCTTGGGGGCTTTACCAACCGCTGTGCGCACAGCAGCTACGATTACAGCATTTCGCATGTGAAGTTATCCTTTCAGTCTATTTACTGGGAATTGCGAGTTGGGAATGGCGAGGTGCGAAGGGTAGCTCGTCGCACGCGTTTGATTACGGATTGTGTTTATTGGCAAACTGCCTTCTTTGCGCGTTGGTCACCCACATTCATCGTCCTTTTCGCAACGCATAATTTGCAACGCATCTAATTCCTTAACGGCTTACCATTCTGCAACATATACCAAACGCGTTCTTGCGTCTTCGTTTCTGCGGCCAGACTGAGCACAGCTTCGCGTTCCAAATCCAGGAAATATTGTTCATCCATCCATTGTGCGGCGCTGAGCTCGCCGCCGCAGAGCACATAGGCGAGTTTGTGGGCAATTTTGGCGTCGTGGGCGCTGATATAACCACCGCTGTGCAATGAATAAATTTCGATCTTCATGCTAGCCAACACATCGCGTCCGGCAGCATAGACGTTGCCTTTGGTGATCGGCGCGGTATAGCCGTCGGCGAGTTGTAGCACGGCACGTTTGGCTTCGGCTAACTGATGATCCGGATTCATGACGATGCGATCTTCGGCGCTCAAAAAGCCCATGTCACGCGCTTCGGCGGCCGAAGTGGAAACTTTGGCAAAACCAATCGTCTCGAAAACTTGGCGCAGATAAGGCGTCGGATTGACATTGGTGGCGTGCATGTGCGGGCTGATAATGCGCCGCACCAGTTCCTTGCAGCCACCCCAGCCTGGAATAATCCCCACACCGAACTCGACCAACCCCATATACGTTTCCGCTTGGGCGACAATGCGATCAGACGCCAGCGAAATTTCGACGCCGCCACCAAGCACGCGCTGGAAAGGTGCAGCAACAACGGGTTTGGGCGCTTTGCGTAATGCCATCAGCGCATCTTGACCCGCTTTCAGCGCGGCCTCAATTTCTTGCCATTGACCGGCACGCGCTGCCGTTCCTAGAACCATTAAATTAGCGCCAACGCTAAAATTCTGTCCTTCGTTACCGATGACCAGACCAGTGGCGTTACCATACAACCGTTCAAGCGCCGTCTGCACGATGGCAAAGATCCCAGCATCGAGCGCGTTCATCTTGCTATGAAATTCAAGGAGCAACACACCATCGCCCATATCCAGCAGGCTAGCCGAGTCATTTTCGGCCAGCGGACGTTTGCTGCGTTTAATTTCCTTGAGTTTGAGAACGTTATCACTTTGCGCTAAAGGGACATATTGCTCCTCTAACACGCTGTAGACCTGCGGCGTGGCGTTGGTATAGGCATAGAAGGTCGGTTTCCCGCTTTGGAGCATCGCCTTGACCCAGCCAGCAACGGTGAGCCCTTCGCCTTCCATGCGCGCCACGGTTTGCGCAACGCCTAACAGATCCCACGTTTCAAATGGCCCTAACGCCCAGCCAAAGCCCCACTTCATGGCGTTGTCAATATCGGCCAGGCTATCGGCAATTTCGGGCACGCGCTTGGAGGCGTAGGCCAATGTGTGCGAAAGCGTGTGCCAAATTAATTCACCGGCAGGATCTTCGGCATTGGCCAGCTCACGCAGCCGGTCGGTGGTGGGCAGATCGCGCACCGCGCCGACACTCGCCCAGCGCGGCTTCTTCGGTTCGACATAATTGACTTCGCCGGCTTCGGCAGCCGCTTGCACATCCAGCCCCAGGAAAGTCTTCTCGCCTTTGGCATCCGTGACCGTTTTATAAAACCCCTGGCCAGTCTTATTGCCGAGCAGTTTATTGTCCAGTAACACCTTCAAGGCCGCCGTGCTGTAACGACCATGTAAAACCTCGCGGTCTTCGTCGTCGGGAATCAGCGGATAGAGATTTTGATTGACCAGCGCCAGCACATCAATGCCCACGATATCGCCCAGGCGGAAGGTGCCACTCTTGGGGCGGCCCAACAGATCACCGGTCAGCCGATCAACCTCTTCGACGCTGTAGCCGTTCTCAATCGCAAACTCCATAATATCGCTGACCACGTAGCTGAACATGCGGTTGGCGATAAAGTTAGGTGTATCTTTGCAGATGACGACGCCTTTGCCCAATACATGTTCGGCGAAGTCACGGATGCGCGCCACGATCAGGGGGTCGGTCTCCGGCGTGGGGATGACTTCGAGCAGATGCAGATAGCGGGGCGGATTAAAGAAGTGCGTGCCCAGGAAACGCTTTTTGAACGCGACACTGCGCCCTTCGCTGATCAGATGGATCGGGATGCCCGATGTGTTGGAGCTAATGATCGCGTTGGCGGGCGCAACCGCTTCGATCCGCTGCATGAGCGCCTGTTTGGGTTCAGCCTTTTCCACAATCACTTCGATGATCCAATCACTCTTGCTGACGGCGCGCTCAAAGTCATCGGTCAGGTTGCCCAGTTTGATCCGGCTAGCCGTCTCTGCGCTAAAGAGATTGGCGGGGCGGGCCTTGATCATGCGCTCGAAACCGGCCTGTACGATGCGGTTGCGCACTTTGGGCTGTTCAAGCGTCAGACCAGCCGCCTGCTCTTGCGCGCTTAATTCGTTGGGGGCAACATCGAGCAGTGTCACCGACACACCCGCATTGGCCAGTTGTCCGGCAATTGCCGCGCCCATTGTGCCCGCGCCGATCACGGTGACGGTGTTAATTCCATAAGGCATTGCGTCTTTGCTCCTTTGTTTTGCAGCGCAGAAGGATAGAACTGTATGGCGCTCGGTTCATTCCTTCGCACGCTTTACACTGACCTTCCAGGAAGCGGTCAGGCCATCTAGGGTTAACGAGGCTACTGGTGACCGCTTCCTGGAAGGTCAGTCTCCTTGAGTCTGACTTTAGTATAGTTTCGCACAGAGATGTTTTGAACTAGTTTTGGAGGAAACTTGCCAGCTTGTTTAGGCTCCAAAGCCCCAGGCAAATCAACAGTCTGTGTGCGATTTTTCCTTCTGATGACACGCTAAAATTATATCTTACTCTGTACATTACGTCATCTATAGATACATAGATTCCTACGCGCCTTTATGAGAGAATGGCAAGGGGAAGATCTAGGAAGGGATAAGTTCCTCGCATCAATAACAAAAGCTGACACTCAGGATAAGGCCAACATGTCAAGCGCTGACCAGCCAATAAATTTTTACACAATTCATATTGTATATATTGTCTAAGGAGTAACAAATGACCAAACGTGACCTCAGCAACCAGCGAGTTGCCAGCCAAGAAAGCACCATCTTCCACAAAATTGGGCCGTTAATTGCCATCGCATTCTTTGCCCTAAGCGTTCTGATCGGCGCGCTGACGCCATCTGCTACCGTTGTTGCCCAGCAAGCAACCGCAACACCAGCCGCCGCATCACCACTAGCGCCGGCCGGCTCGATGCAGTCTTCCACCATGATGACGTCTACTGGCTTGATGACGGCAACTCAAATCGTGACTGATCCGTTGGGCATGCTGGCCACACAACCAGTGACGGCCACCCTGGACGTTACAACCGCGCTCGCCGGTATCAGCCCGACCGTAACGGCGGGTAAACCTACGGCCATTATGCAAGCGATCTTAAACGAACTGGCGGCCTTCAAAGCGCCGCCAATTGAGCAATTATCACCGCGCAATGCTCGCGAAGTGCCGCTGGCAGGCGATGCCGTCACCGCTTATCTGGCAAAACAGGGCAAAACGGTGGCACCAGAAGCCGTGGGTGATATTGCGCACCGTCTGCTCCCTGCGTTGGACAGCGATAATATTCTTGTGCGCATCTACACGCCCAAAGGAACCGGCCCCTTCCCAGTGATTGTCTATTATCACGGTGGCGGCTGGGTGATTGCCAATTTAGATAAGTATGACAGTTCGGCCCGCGCCTTAACCAATGCTGCCCAGGCCATCATCGTTTCCGTTGCGTACCGTCAAGCGCCCGAGCATCAGTTTCCGGCGGCTGTGGCAGACGCTTATACGGCTTATCTGTGGGTCACGAAGAATGCCGCGACCATTCATGGCGATGCAAAACACATTGCGGTAGTCGGCGAGAGCGCGGGCGGCAATTTGGCGACGGTGGTTTCCTTGCTAGCACTCCAACATGGGGACCCGCTACCGGTCTACCAGGTCTTAGTCTACCCCGTGGCCCAATTGGCGACGACCAACACGCCATCGGCCAAGACGTATGCGACGGCGATCCCTTTGAATACACCGATGTTAAAATGGTTTGGGGGCTATTACCTGGCCACGCCAGCCGAAGCCACTAATATCTATGCCTCGCCCCTCTTGGCCGCAGACCTAAAAGGTCTGCCACCGACGACGATCATTGCCGCCGAGATCGATCCGCTGCTGAGCGAGGGCCAGGCGTATGCCAAACGCTTGCAAGCAGCCGGTGTGCCGGTTGTCTACCAATTGTACAAAGGCGTCACGCATGAATTCTTTGGCATGGGCGCGGCGCTGCCAGAGGCAAAACAGGCTGTTGCGTTGGCGGCAAAAGGCTTGATCGCCGCGTTTAAGAAGTAAGTTTGCTTTTGATTCCATTAGGCGCAGGGCTGCCCTACCTCATCAGCAGCCCTGCGCCTAGCTTATAGATAGCGACAAAAATCATAGATGATGATGGGTAAAACAGGAAACGGCCAGATAAACTTTCCAGCATAGGGGTAAGCCATGGCAAAGAAGCCTTATTTATTCAAGCAAGGATGGGCTGTGAAAGACATATTCTGGTGTTGTATCCCAATCGCCGGATAGAATGGGAATCGGTGCTTCCCCAAATTTTGTACGCACACGTAGGAGCAAAGCATTTTGCGCCAGATCGTGATCTATGACATTCCCATCCCGAATCGCCACAAATTGACCACGATAGCGTTCACGTTCATATTTTGGTCGAGCAAACCAGGCTTCTTGTTCAGCCAACATTTGTTGGCTATGTTCATCTAAAGTTTCCTCAACCGGAAATGGAGTTTCGTCGATCAACGCTATCGATCGAATCAGCGCCAAGCGCTCTTCAGCATCTAGTCTGCGCACTAAGGGAAGAATTTGCTCAAAAATAGCTATTGCTGCCAACATCGCTTTTGCTCCTTTGTATACCCTTTACCACGCTAATTATCTAATTATACCATAACGCTATACCTCCCCCGCCCGTTGTAAATTCAAGGCCAGCAGGCGCGCCAGAATCTCCTCATCACTCAAATCCGCCGGCCAGCCATAGGCGGCGAAGACGGCAGCATCGAGCTTTTTGTGGGCGAGATCCAGCCAGGTGGGGCGCGCGTTGTAGAGGTTGGTCAGCGTGCGTTTTTGCAGTTCTCCCTAGAATTACATCGCCTGGGGAGGATGGCGATTGATGCTAACCCAGTGAGCGCGAACGGCAATGGATAACGGGCGATTCAACTTGAGCATGCTAATCGTGGCTCGACCACAAGCCGTTTGGCCCTCAAGGCGGGTTCCAGCTACGCTCCAAGCGAAATGCTCTGGCTAATGTTGTGTGCGAGGATTAAACAAGGCAACCATTTCACCAGATTGCGAGTCTTCGCCCTCGATCCGATCCAGTTTAGAACCGTTACATGCGGCACAGGCTAGACATAAATTATTAGCAACGGTGGCACCGCCGCGGGCGCGCGAAATGATATGGTCAATCTGGCAAAGTTGACCACTCAACCATTCGGAAGCACGGCAATATTCACAGCGGTAGTTTGCCCGTTCACGGACAAGTTTAGCTAATCGGTCAGGGATTTTTCGGCTCATCACCCGATAACCCCGTTAAGGCTGTACGCTCAGGCAGTTCGTAACCGCGATGCACCAAAACCGCTAGCGCATGGGCGCGTCGCAGCACTGCGCGATCATAGGCTTCCAGCAATTGCGCCAACTCGGCTGCTTCGGCAACGGTTAGTTTTCGTTGATCGCCAATATCAGTCAACTGTTCCAAACGGCGCTGCTGCGTTGGAGAGAATGCCGATGCTGTCGCCGCCCAAAGCGCTTGATCACTCAACAGATTCATCGCGGCCAATTCATCGGCCAATTCAGCCGGCAAATCAGGAGTGGATGGTAAGGCGGTATTGACGGTCGTGCTTAGCACATCTTCGACAGAACGATGTGTGTTTTGGGCGACTCGTTGCAAACGCTGAAAAAGCGGCAATGGCACCTCAATCGTTGCGGTTTGGTTGCTCATCGTTTTATCTACTCCTATCGCTTACCGAATTATGTTTGCCCTATGCGATAAAAGCTACTCACCACGCCAGTTTTCGGGTTTGAGATTGGGGACGCGCTGAAAATCGCCGTCAGTTGTCAGAAGCGTTAGATGATACCGCAGCGCTACGATAGCAATGAATGAGTCAATAATTTTCAACTGCCAACCCTCTCGCCTAAGTTTCAAACATAAACTTGCCGCCTTTTCTGCATCCACCGCATCGACAGCATAATAAGTAAAATTGGCTTTCATGCGTTCCCATTCTTGGGAATTTTTCTGGGCACGCGGCGTCATGCCAATCCCAAACAAAAATTCATGGAGCGCAGGGGCAGGAATGGCAAAGCTATCACCGGCTTGAAGTTGTTGCAGCACTCGCTGGCGTAAGGGATGGCCTAGGGTGACCAACGGTGAAAGATGGTTTGTATCAAGCAGATAAGCCGTCATGCGCTGAAATCTTTCAAGGTGGCCTCTGCTTCTGCTAATTCACTTGCATTGATTTCTGCCTCAATGCGATCCCATTCGCGATTCCAGGTTGCCACATCAAACGCCGGATCAGGCTCAGTTACGGGGTTTGCGAGACAATCCGCTAGTCGCTGCATGTTGCCTGGTGTAATATTGGCAGGATTGGACGGTAACGCCTTAATCTCAGCGACCAACTCTTCCAGGGAAAGTAAATTCTCATCTGGGAATTGGTCTGGCTCAGAGGTTTCTGTCGCTTCGCTATAAACAACGACATGCACCGGCTCCCCTTTGGGCAGGTGCTCGGCATAATCCGCGGGCATAACAATTGTGCCGTCTTCGGCAATGGTTGTCGAAAATTCAACTATGAACATTGTGTACCTCCTAGGCCAATTGAACGCTGCATAGACGAATCTACACGGTTGATTATACCACAAACTCAAGCTTTCCCCGCCCGTTGTAGATTCAAGGCCAGCAGGCGCGCCAGAATCTCCTCATCACTCAAATCCGCCGGCCAGCCATAGGCAGCAAAGACGGCGGCATCGAGCTTTTTGTGCGCCAGATCCAGCCAGGTGGGGCGCGCGTTGTAGAGGTTGGTCAGCGTACGTTTTTGTAGTTCTTTGTCGCTCAACCCCGGCGGGTTCAGCCACACATCGCGCTTGGTGACCAATTCTTGCGCCGCCTGGGCAATCGCTTGGATGCGTGGATCGTCGATTGGTTCGTGACCGGGCGGCCAGGGGAAGGGGAAGGTTTCAAAGCAGGTGGTAACACTGTAAGCAGGATCGTTGCCTACTCCATGACGAGACGATGTAGCTAATGACCAAAACTCATGAGCACGAGAGTGAAGAACTCCAAACAAATAGTCCTCATCGCGAGCAATTATGCATAGCTTATAGTCAGGTAGAGCAGGATTCTTTAACCACACGAAGATACGATGTTTTGCGACGCGCGCCGTTGCAATGTAGCGATCAAGTTTAGCTATGGCTGCACGCATTTTAGGTGCAGGATCGCCATGAATCCACCATCTTTGCGCGCGTGCAGCGCGTCGATTAGCGGATCGTTCTGGATAGACATATTGACGCACATACTCAAAAGGCTTTTCATAAAGAGCTGCATCTTCTAGAGTCATGTCAATACCAAAATCAATAATCCAACGGTGACGCAAACGGCCTACTACGTCGATACCATTAATAGAAGGGCGTATTACATCGCTATTAGGTCGTCCATTAGGATTTCCTGCCCCCTGAAACATAGAGAATGCAGTCGATTCATCTATATCAAATGGTCCCGTTTTTAGGCTACCCACAAACGCAAGATCTATATTCTCGGCAAGCCGCACCGCCTTTGTAAGATCGACACTAGTGGTCAGGTTAGCATTGATGCCGGATACGGCTTGCCCATCTAGTAGCCGATCCTGTTCCAGACCATCATCGAATCCGATAATTGAAACTCGAACATTCGCTCCATCAAGCACCCACGGTCTATCTGCATAGGCTAAAAATATGTCACCATTTTGTTTAATGTGTTCCAATACGCGCCTATTTACTCCAGATCGAATCGCTTGGGTAGCCAGTAGTCCAACTCTTTGAATTTTCTTGTTAAGAACTAATTCGCTCGCTCGCTCGAACCAATAACATACTAGGTCAGCAGGTGGTGGGACGCGTTCTCTATAGGCTAAAAAAAGGCGTTCTACGTACTCATCACCAAGTTCTTGTCGCATTCGGTAGCCACCCAAAAATGGCGGATTCCCAACCACCACATCCGCCTCCGGCCAGACCGGCTCCACCGGCTTGCC
>JBBQBY010000010.1:0-33668 GCA_038318235.1 Caldilineales bacterium | reverse complement strand
TATCATGGGGGGTATTGTATGCCATGTACCCCTCGATGTCAAATGTTAAATCGTGTTGTAACTAGTTCCCGATGCAGTAGCATCGGTCGGCTTATATCCAACGGTTGAAACACGTTGGTTTTACGCCGAAAGGATCATAAGCGAAAAATTTACAAAATCTATTGTGCGCGTTGTACATTGCGCCCCGCCGATAATCTGCTAAACTATGGGTAGCGCAGATGAAAACATGGTAACATCGGCACTGCAAGTTTACTGGGGAGCGAACTTGCGCATTGAATTCTCCTTTGGTTCCTTCTTCCTTCCTTCGAATCCGCCGCCATTGTGCCGATGGCGGCGGATTCACCTTTTCTGGCAACAAACTGCGTAACGTTTTGGGAAACGTAACGTTTCCCAAACGTCGATACCCATACCAATAATTAGCGTGAATTCACCTGATGAAACGCCCGCGCTGCCGCCTGAAGCGTTGCCTCAATCTCGGCGTCGCCATGCGCCGTAGAGAGGAAACCAGCCTCGAATTGGGAGGGCGCCAGATAGACGCCGTTTTCCAGCATAGACTGAAAGAATCGACCAAAAGCTTGCGTATCCGACCGCTTAGCGGTTGACCAGTTGATCACGGGCTGGTCGGTGAAGAACATGCCAAACATCGTACCAACTCTGCTATGCGAAATTTTCACCCCTGCCTCTTCGGCAGCAGCCCCCAAACCCGCCATCAACTTTTGGCCGGTCTTTTCCAATTGTGCCCATACGCCCGGCGCTTGGAGCGCTTGCAGTGTCGTAATCCCAGCCGTCATCGCCAACGGGTTGCCCGAGAGCGTTCCCGCCTGATACATTGGACCGACAGGCGCAACCATTTCCATAATCTCGCGTCGCCCGCCATACGCCCCGACTGGCAGCCCCCCACCGATCACCTTGCCAAGGGTGGTCAGATCCGGCTTGATGTTATACAGCGTCTGCGCGCCGCCAGGATGCACGCGAAAACCGGTCATCACTTCGTCAAAAATCAAGAGCGCGCCATCACTGGCCGTTAGTTCGCGCAGACCTTGTAGAAAACCGGGCAGCGGCGGCACCAGGCCCATGTTGCCAACGACTGGCTCGACGATCACCGCCGCGATTTGACCAGGGAATTGCGCAAATAGTTGCTCGACTGCGGCCAAGTCGTTGTAGGGCGCCGTCAATGTATCGGCCACCGTAGACGCCGGTACGCCCGGCGAATCGGGCAAGCCGAGCGTCGCCACCCCAGAACCGGCCTGCACCAATAACATGTCGGCGTGGCCGTGATAATTACCCTCAAATTTGATGAACTTGGCACGTCCTGTAAAAGCGCGCGCCAGGCGCAGCGCGCTCATCGTGGCTTCCGTCCCTGAGTTGACAAAGCGCAGCATCTCCAGGTTGGGCATCAATGTCATCACGAGTTTTGCCAACTCTACTTCAAGCGGGCTGGGCGCGCCGTAACTGGTGCCTTTCAGAATGGCTGCATGCAGCGCCGTCACTACCCGCGGATCGGCATGGCCCAGGATCAGCGGCCCCCAGGAGAGTACGTAATCGATGTAACGGTTGCCGTCAACATCAAACATAAACGGCCCTTCGCCGCGCTCAATGAAGAGCGGCTGGCCACCAACCGCCCGAAACGCGCGCACCGGCGAACTGACACCGCCCGGCATGAGATTTTGGGCTTCGCTAAAAAGTTCTTTGGAACGCTGGATTTGCAGCAAGGGTTTCTCCTGGTTTGATGGATGAACGTGATAAGTGATGAGTGAATTGTTGGCTTGTTTACATGGCAATCATCACTTGGCAAGATAATTGACCACTCGGCGCGCTGCCTCCTCGCCCCCCTGAATACAATCAGGAATCCCGACGCCCCGATAGGCGGCGCCGGCGAGTGCAAGATTGGGATACTCGTTCAATTTTGCTTCGATCTGGTGTAGGCGATCCACATGGCCGAGCAGATATTGCGGCATGCTCTGCGGCCAACGGAAGATCCAATGTTGTTGGGGCGTTGCCGTGTAGCCGAGCGTGGTCTTTAGTTCGTTCAGTGCCAACTCGACGAGTTCGGCATCGCTGTCGGCTAGCACATCGCGGCGGCCAAAGCGTCCGATGTAGACGCGCACCAGAGCATAATCAGCGGGAGCACGATTGGTCCATTTACTCGAACTCCAGGTGCAGGCCAGGATATCGGTATCTTCTACACGCGGGATCACATAACCGTAGCCATCCGGGCTGCCTGGCAGATCGGCTATGGCAAACGCGAAACTGATCGTTGCCGACGACGCATAGGGAATCTCGGCGTGTAATTCGGCCAAAATCGGGTCTATAGTGGCGAGTAAACGGGCGGTCACAAACGCCGGTGTGGTGATGATCAATGCGTCAGCGTGAAGGTCTGGCCCTGGTTGTAAATGAACCCTATAACCACCGTCAGTTGCGCGGCTAAGGCCAGTGACAGCAACCCCGGTCAGCAAGTTTGTCTGGTCAAGCTGCCCCACCAAACACTTGACGAGTTCGCCCATACCACCTTGCAACGCCACAAAAGGTGGATACGGCTCAACGGAAGTTTGGCTTTGGGCGGCGCTTTGACTGGCCTGCAAACCCTTTAGCAAACTGCCATGTTTAACCTCAAGCTGGCGCAACTGTGGAAAGGTGGCCGCCAAACTCAACTGTTCACCATCACCGGCATAGATGCCACTCATCAAGGGTTCAACTAGGTTTTCGTAGACTTCGCGTCCCAAACGGCGCGTGACGAAATGGGCCAAAGTCTCATCGCCATTGACCGGTACTGGCGGTAGGTCAACTTCCTGCGCCAAGCGGACGCGACCCGCGGGTGAGATCAACGGGTTATTCGCCAGCGCCTCCAGATTGGTGGGGATCATGCCCGTCAGGCCAGACGGCAGCGGATGGAGCGCGCCGTGGCGCCGCACAAAGGTCTTGCTGTGGCGTGGGTCGCGGCCTTGCAATTGCTGGGTCAAGCCCAATTCTTCACACAGACCCACGCCGCGCGGCTTGCGACTGAGAAAGCTATCCGGCGCGCCTTCCACCACAAAGCCATCACTCTGCTCTGTCAGGATTTTACCACCCAGGCGTTGATCCTTTTCGATCAGTGTGATGGTCACGTCTGGGGCGAGCTGTTGCAGGCGATAGGCCGCCGCCAGCCCGGTGATGCCACCACCGATGATAATCACTTGTTGCATAGTTCACCTAGTTTATTTACGATTAACGATTTTTGATTAGCGACATAATCGTCAATAATTTACTCCATCCAAGTTGCGGCCTGCTTTTTGATCACATCGACCAATGTTTCGATATAGAGCGGATCGTCATTGAGTGCCGGTGGACGTTCGAGCCGCAGGCCCAGTTCACGAGCGACGTTTTGGGCTTTGATGTCAATATCGTACAAGATCTCGACATGGTCGGCGACAAAGCCGATGGGTATGCTGATGATGTTTTTGATGCCCTGCGCGGCTAAGTCGGGAATGTAATCTTCTAATTGTGGTCCTAGCCAAGGCTCGGGGCTGCGCCCAGCCGATTGATAGCTCCACGACCATTGGCCCTCGGCCAAGCCAACTTGATCGGCGATCAACTGGGCCGTTTCGTGTAACTGACGATCATAGGGATCGCCCATTTTGAGAATCCGCACCGGCAAGCTGTGGGCGCTCAGGATCACATGCACGTGAGCACGTTCCTCTGCTGGCCAACGCAGCAAGGTCTCCTGCACCCGATTCGCCAGCGCTTGAATCAGCTGAGGGGCATCATGATAACTGGCTACGTGATTAAATTCGATCTGCCCACGGTGCATCGCCATGCCGTCAGCGATCTTTTCTTGGTATTTGGCAATACTCAGTTTGCTGTAATGTGGGGCCAACACCACGCTGACTGCATGGGTAATCCCATCCGCCACCATCTGCCCGACCACGTCTTCGATCCACGGTGACCAATGGCGCATCCCCAGATAACACTTAAAAAGTGCCGGGTCTAGTTGCGCACTCACGGCGGCCACCTGGCGCTGACTAATCTCCAGCAGTGGAGATTTGCCGCCAATCTGGCGGTAATTATTGGTGATTTCATCGAGCACAGCGGGCGTTGTCACGCGGCCACTACGGATATCGGATAGATAGCCAGGGATCTCTGCCAGCGAATTAGGGCCGCCATAGGCCATGATCAGGACACCGATGGGGTAATGAGGAGTAGAGTTCATATTGGGGTCACCATTGTTCGGGTAAGGGATACGGTAACAGCAGACTTAAACCTAATCCCGTATCCCTACTTCCTATCTACCTGTTTGTTCATGCACATAATCCACCAGCCGCGCTACATTTTCCAGCGGGGTATTGGGCAAAATACCGTGACCCAGGTTAAAAATGTGGCCAGGTCGATTGGCGGCTTGGGCGAGCACTTGATCAGTTTGAAATTTCAACTCAGGCCACGGTGCCAATAAGGCCACCGGATCCAGATTGCCCTGGATCGGACGGTCATAGCCAATTTGCTGCCAAGCCCAGTCTAAGGGCATATGCCAATCGACGCCCATTACATCCCCACCGCAGGCCGCTACATCGCGCAGATACGCACTGGCGCCGGTGCCGAAATTGATCACCGGGACACCTGCCGGGATGAGCGCTTGAAAGAGCACCTTATTATATGGTTGCACATAGCGTAGATAATCCGCTTGGCTCAAAGCCAACCCAGCCCATGAATCAAAGATCTGCAAGGCAGCCGCACCAGCCTTGGCTTGTTTCAACAATAGATCAGCTTGCACAGTTACCAACTTAGTCATCAACCGTTTCCAGGCCGCCGGTTCGCTATACATCAACGCCTTAACCTTGGCGAAACTCTTCGAGCTGCCCCCTTCCACCGCATAGCTCGCCAGTGTAAACGGCGCGCCAGCAAACCCGATCAGCGGAATGTTGCGCGGCGCCAATTCTCGGCTGACAATCTCAATCGCCTTGAGCGTGCCGGCCATATGCTCTTCTGCAGGTGGCGTCGCCAGTAGATCAATATCATGCGCGGTGCTCAAGGGATTACTGATACAAGGCCCTTCGCCTTTTACAAAATCCAAATCCAACCCCATGCCGATCAGCGGCGGCAGGATGTCGGCAAAGATAATCGCCGCATCAAAGGCGAAAGCGGCCAATGGTTGCAGGGTCACTTCTGCCGCCAGTTCCGGCGTACGAATGACATCGAGCATGCTATAGCGGGCGCGTAAGGCGCGGTATTCTGCCATGTAACGACCTGCCTGCCGCATCAACCAGATCGGTGTATTTTTGACCGGCAAGCCACGACAGGCGCGTAAGAAAACGGCGGTTGGTTCGGTTGTGTTTGTCATAATGAATTAGATTTGGCTTGCCAGATCGCCTTGCCGACAAAGAACGGGCCTAGATGTTCAAGATGCAACGAGGTCTGCTTGGTTTTACGCATGCGCTGCACAATCGCCGAAAGCGGGTACAACTCGGGACCAAGTAGCCCGATCACAAAGTCATTGTCATTTTTGTCCAGCCCATGACAGGCCAGGCGAATATCATGGCCTAAGCCGGCGCGCCCAAAGGCGCGCCCAATGCCGCCATGTTCAGAGAGGACAACGCGTTGCTCATCGGCGGACAATTGTTCAAAGGAGCCGGCGCGGCGCAACGGATACCAGATCGCCCACGACAACGTCGGGTCAAAGACATGTCTGCGCGGCCGTGTGATCAGCGCCTCCACCAAATCTGCCTCGTAACCGATCGCATAGGAGCGCCCTAACATCGTGTATTCCGGCTTGGGGGTCAGCTCGCTAAAAGGGGCTTGGTTTAGAAAGCGCCGAAGTTCGCCGACAAAATAGTCGGGGTCTTCGCTCATGGTCAGGAGCGCCACCCCGCGCGGGTCGTTGATATCCTCGTATAGTACGCCATCCACCTGCGCCTGCGTCAGCGCCGTGATCAGCGCAGACGAGTCGCCACAGTTGCCAAAGGCCAAAAATTGCATAAAGAGCCGGCGGTCGGAAGCCACCGATTGGCCATCCGCGCCGCGGCCTTTTTCACGAATATCTAACTGTTCAACAGTTTCTGTCGTCATCTTATTTCCATATCCAGCATATTATTTCTCTGGTAGAACCAATATTGTTAGCCATTCCGCACGCTGCATTCCGTGTTCCTTCTGCCGCCCTACTCGCGTAGCCAGGCCGCGGCGTCTTTGGCATGGTACGTGATAATTAGATCCGCCCCGGCGCGTTTCATGCCGATCAAGTTTTCTAGCACCACTTTTTGCTCGTCCAACCAGCCGTTCGCGGCGGCGGCTTTGACCATTGCATATTCGCCGCTGACGTTATAGGCGACCAAGGGTGTTTCGGGGAATTGCAGATGCAGCCGATGGATCACATCCAAATAGGCCAACGCAGGTTTAACCATGATAAAATCGGCGCCTTCTTCGACATCCAAGGCCGCCTCGCGAATCGCCTCGCGTGCATTGGCTGGGTCCATCTGATGGGTGCGCCGGTCGCCAAACTTGGGCGCGCCGTCGGCGGCCTCCCGAAAGGGGCCGTAGAAGGCCGAAGCATATTTAACCGCATAGGCCATGATCGGAATGTGGGCAAAATCGTGCACATCCAAGCCTTGGCGAATGATGCGCACCGTGCCGTCTAGCATGCCGCTGGGCGCAATAATATCGGCACCGGCGTTGGCATGCGAAACCGCCACCTGGATCAAAACTTCTAAGGTTTCGTCGTTCAGCACATAAGCTTCGGCCAGGTGTTCATGATTGTGCTCAGGGTCATTTAAGAGGCCGCAGTGGCCGTGGCTGGTGTATTCACACAGACAAACATCGGTGATCACGATCAGATCGGGCAGCGCAGCTTTCAAGGCCCGGATCGCCTGTTGCACAATGCCATCATCGGCAAAATTTTCCTCACCCACCGGGTCTTTGCTGGCGGGCAGGCCAAACAGTAAAACCGAGGGTATGCCCAACGCCATCGCGCTGCGGGCTTCCTCCACGGCTTGATCAACCGACAGCTGATAGACGCCCGGCATTGAAGCAATCGGTTGGCGCACGTTATGACCGTGGGCGATAAATAAAGGGTAAATAAAATCATCCGGCGCTAGTGTGGTTTCGCGCACCATCGATCGCAAAGCCGGTGAATGGCGTAAACGGCGTGGGCGCTTCACAAAATCACGCGGGCTGGATGGGGTGATAACCGGGTGGGCATGGCCATTGAACGGCTCGCTAACACGGATCATGAATGCTCCTTTTGGAAGTACGCGACTAGCGCGTGGACCAGACCTTCTGCGCTATATTCCTCAGCGATAATATCAACGCGCAAACCGAGTTCTTGCGCGGTTTGCGCGGTTACCGGCCCGATACAGGCGATTTTAGCCTGCTGTAGCAGGGTTGGATCGCTATGCAATGCCTTGATAAAATTGCGCACGGTCGAACCGCTTGTAAAGGTAATCACATCGACGCCCTGCTGTAATGCGGCCACAGCGGCGGGTTCAAGCACGGCGGGCAAAGTTTGGTAGACCGGAATCGCGTCCACCGCGGCGCCGCTGGCCGTGAGTAACGTCGCCAATTCAGCCCGCGCAATCTCGGCCTGGGGCAACAGAATTTTAGCCCCTTCCAGATCACCTAGACCGCTTACAATTGCTTCAGCCACAAAAACGTCGGGCACAAAATCCGGTGTAATTCCCCGTTGGCGCAAGACGGCACTGGTCGCCACACCTACCGCCGCGACTTTGGTCACACCCCAATACTGCTGCTTGAGTGCCAACCAGCGTTCCCAGAAGATGCTAACGGTATTAGCGCTGGTAAAGATCAGCCAGTTGTAGGTTGGCAACTGCTGAATGGCCTGGTCAAGTTGCGCCAGATCGGGCAGTGGCGCAATCCGAATCATCGGCATCTGGATCGGCAGCGCACCCAGCCGAGCAAGTTGGTCGGTAAGCTCAGCCGCCTGCTCTGGCGTACGGGTGACAACAATCCGCTTGCCTTCGATGCCGCGCCCTGCCCTGGAAGCGGAAACCAGTTTGTCTGCACCCTGCGCCAAGGCTTGTTGCGCCAATTGTTCACCTAACACGGCGGCCACTTCACCCGTGCCGGTAACCCGAATTACCTGACGCCCATCCGGTGCGCCAACCAGCGCTTGCAGCGATATCTGCGCATTTTGCACAGTCGCATACGCCGCCACGGGTGCCGAACAGCCGCCACCCAGGCCATGCAAAAATGCGCGTTCGGCGGTTACGGCGGCGCGCACATCGGCATCATCAAGCGCGGCGAGCAAGGTCAGAATTGTGGCATCATCCGCGCGACATTGCACGGCCAATGCGCCCTGGCCTGGCGCGGGCAGCATCACATCGAGCGCTAACCATTCAGTGGCACAATCAAGCATCCCCAGGCGGTCAAGCCCAGCCGCGGCGAGTACAGTGGCGGCATAATCACCTTGCCGGACTTTACGCACGCGCGTGCCCACGTTGCCGCGAATCGATTGAATCGTCAAATCTGGGCGCACGAGCAACAATTGTGCCGCGCGCCGTGTGCTACTGGTGCCAACCACCGCACCCTGGGGCAAGGTGGCCAACGTCCAATGCTCGCGCGCCACAAGCACATCCCGCACATCCGCGCGGCTGGTTAAGGCGCCAATCGTCAACCCTGGCGCATCTTCGACCGGCAGATCTTTGAGTGAATGAATCGCCAGATCGATCACGCCGTTGCGCAAGGCGGCTTCGAGCTCCGCGGTAAAGAGACCTTTTCCACCAATTTCGGGCAGCGGTTGGTCTAATTTCTGGGTTTTGTCGCCTTGGGTCACAAAAGGCTCGATCTGACAGACCAGGCCCGGCCACTTTGCTTGTAGTGCCTGAATAATGTGGTGGGTCTGCCACAAAGCAAGCTCAGATGTGCGGGTGCCAACGACTAATTTGGGCAAGGGAGCCATGAAAATTAACTTTCCGAACTTTCGGCTAGACCAAAGAGATTACGAATCGCGCTGGCATATTCACGCGCCGCCGGCTGACCAGCTTGCTTTTTTAGCTGGGTGGTCGGCTCATGCAACAGTTGATTGACCAGCGCGCGCGAAAAGTGCTGAAGCTGCGCCAGGGTTTGGGCATCGACATCCCCAAGATTATGCAGCGTCCGGGCGAGTTCGCGTTGGCGAATCGTCTCGGCCCGCTGGCGCAACGTAGCCACCAATGGTTCGACGGCTAATTCCTCAAGCTTGTGCGTCCAAGCGACCACTTCTTCGCTGATGATGGCTTCGACGGCGGGGATTTCGCGCTGGCGGGCCAGAAAGGCTTCGTCCAACCCATTCTGTAAATCGTCCACATCGAACAAGCAGACGCCTGGGATATCACTGACCGCCGGGTCGATATCACGCGGCACCGCCAAATCTACTAAGACCAAACGCTCCCCTGGCCGTTGCTCCATCACGGTGCGCACCATCGCCGCATCCAACAAAGGCTGCTCGGCGCGCGTGGCGCTGATCACAACGTCGGTTGTTAATAGGGCTTGGGGCAACGCTGCCAGGCCGTAGCCTTGACCACCCCACTCTGCGGCCACGGTCGCAGCTTTTTTCTGGGTGCGATTCGCCAGCGCCAGTTGCGTAACCCCGCGCGCTTTGAGTAATTTTAAAGTCAAATTGCCAATCTCGCCCAAGCCGATCAGCAGGATACGCTGATTGCGGAGGTTGCCGGTGATCTTCTGCGCCAGTGCCAATGCCACCGAGCTAACACTGGCCGGATTACGGCTGATCTGGGTCTCGGTGCGCGCCCGTTTACCGGCCTGCACTGCGGTGCGAAACAAAAGTGACAAAACGGGACCCATCGTTTTATTTTGTTGGGCTAACTGGCAGGCGTTGTTAATCTGACCCAAGATTTGTGGTTCACCGAGCACGAGTGAATCTAAACCAGCGGCTACCCGACATAAGTGCTCAACCACCGTTTGGCCCGTATAAAAATATAGATGCTCAATAAACGCCGCGATCTCCATTTGCGTTGCCAGCAATGCGATGAGGGCGGCTTGCGGATCCTGAATCTGAGTGTTAACCCATGCATAAAACTCTACCCGATTGCAGGTAGAGAGGGTCACTAATTCACCCAGCAGGGTGTTATCTGCGTGATGCTCAACCAAGCCTAGGCAGCTAAACTGCTCGCGCAATTCGACGGTGGCCGTGCGATGGTTGAGTCCGAGACAAACTAATTGGGAAACCTGCATGTCCGCTCCCTTTGGACAATTGGCCGGATAGACTGACCGTATAAAGTAGGTTAAAAAACAAATTAAACTCTGTTAAAAAGTATGTAAATCTATGTAAATCTATGTATGGTCATTCTACGTATTTGCTCAAAAGGTGTCAAGTCTGGCGTATGTGAAATTTGTAATAATCGAATTTGATTGGATGAGGAGCTAACACTGAGCCGGTGATATCTAATCTGGCGACTTCATTGCACCCGCAAACGAATCCGTCGCCAGCCATGTGGCAATTTGATCGCGTACGCGCTTGGCACGTTTGGGGCTTTGACCACTGCTGCCTACGGCAACAACTAAATGCTCTTGGCGATGGACCGCCGGTAGATGAAAATTGCCCGCTTCGGGGGCATCGGCCACGTTGCAGAGCACGCCACGCTGGGCGGCATCTTGGGTTACTTGCGCGTTCACCTGGCGTTGATTCGTCGCCGCAAAGGCCAAAAACGCGCCCGCCAGATCGTCCGCTTGATAATCACGCGCCCACCATTCGATTTGCCCACCCGTCGCCCAAGCCTGGATCTGTGTCGTTGCTTGTGGGCTGATCAGGCGGATATGCGCACCCGTAACGAGCAAGCCTTTGATTTTACGTTCACCCACTTGTCCTCCACCCACCACAATGACCAAGCGCTGGGTCAGGTTTGTCAGATAAATTGGATAGGCTGCAAACACAGCCTCAGTTCCTTCAAGCATATTGCATGATCGCCTTCTTCAACACTAACCAAAGTTATAGAGCAGCCCGCAAAAAGTTACATTTCAACGGATTATGGGCACAGATTGCGCGGATAGAGGGAGCCTAAAACCCGTTTCCCTTCGCTGACCGCACGTGCTTGGGGAATCCACCAATCGTGCGGTTACAAACCGCACCTACGCATTCTTAACTTAATGGCAGTGACCCTTGGGCGCGGGTGGGGTTCTAACACATCATCGTTGCCATAATACGTTCGGCGGCTACTTCGGTGAGCAAGGGATCGTAGCCGAGCTCGGCGGCCACCCGAATTTCAGCTTGGGGATAATTTTGTTGCGCCTGTTCGAAAATTGTGGGCAGATCTACGCATACATGCCGGCCGAGATGCAGAAAATAGGGCAGGGCCACGATGCGTTTAACCCCCGTGTTCACCAACTGGGCAATCGCGGTTGGGATATCGGGCTCGTTACAATCCAAATAGCCCATAGCCGTCTGACCATAACCAGCGCGCGCCTGGACCCGCTGCAAGATCCGGGTAATTGGGGTGTTGGCCTTTTCTAGCGGTGTGCCATGCGCCACAAAAAGGAGACCCGCGCTCGGATCTGGTTCTGGATCAACGGTTTGTACGCGCTTGTGCGCCAATTTGACGAGCGCTGGATGTTCGCCCAAGGCTTCGGCAATATGAAAGTGTACGCCTCGGTGCTCGGCGACGATCGATTTTACCACACTGGGCAAATCGTTCACCACATAGACGCCGGCGATCAGAAAATAAGGCTGAATGATAATGTCAGTGGCGCCTTGCGCGACACATTTGGCGACCACTTCGGCCAGTGTAGGGCTACTATAATTGAGAAAGCCGGCTTCAACCACAGAAGCCACCCCTTGTTCGCGCAACTGGGCGGCTACCTGAAACATTGCGTCGCCACTATCACTGCGCAAACTGCCGTGACCAGCCACGATCACAGCGTGAACACGCTTGGGCATAGGTACTCTCCGGAAGGTGATGGGGAGGGAGTATGCGCAAGGGAGTAGGGAGTAGGAAGTAGGGATTAGATTGAACATTTAATCCCTACTTCCTACTCCCTACTCCCTTCTTTTTTAGATTCCCCCGCCATTCGAGTTCATTTCAAAATGGATGCCGCACTCTTTCTTATCCGTGCCTTGCCAGCGCCCGGAACGGATGTCTTCGCCGGGTTGGACTGGCCGCGTGCAGGGCCAGCAACCGATGCTGGGATAATTCTGATCATGCAACTCATTATAAGGCAAATCATGTTCGTGAATGTATTGCCAGATGTCATCCTCGGTCCAGCGCACCAGTGGCGCCAGTTTGACCACGTTGTAGCGCGTATTCCAATTCACCATCGCGGCCTGTGTGCGCGTGGACGATTGATCGTGGCGCAAAGCGGTGGCCCAGGCGGTGCTATCGGCCAACGCTTTGCGCAATGGTTCAACCTTGCGGATATGGCAGCAGAGGTTGGGGTCATTTTCGTACAGCTTCGGGCCATAACGCTTCGCTTGGTCGGCAATGCTGATATTCGTAGTCACAGAGCGGAAACCACGTTGATAATGTTGTTGCAGGCGTTCGATCAAGGCATGCGTTTCGGGAAAGAAAAAGCCCGTATCAATGTAGAAAATGTCAATTTCTGGATTCAAGTTGAACGCCATATCCATCATAACAATCCCACTGGCGCCAAACGAAGTGCCGATGCTTAGTCCTGTCCCAAACGTTTCAACTGCCCATTCTAAGACTTCTTTGGGTTCGCCACGATCAAAGCGGTTGTTGAGGCGACCAAAGACAAGATTCGCCCAACCGAGCATGTCAGACACCGGTGCTTTCGGGGCTGCGGCCGCTGGTCTTTGGGTTAAAACAGAACTCTGTGTCATAACGGAATCCATGATGATCTCTCCTTAATGACGTGGGTTGTGCTGGATGGTTAATCAGGCCGCACACCCCACGCCCACATTGCTAGGCAGGAATTGCGGCTAGCGAATCTACATTCTCAACGCCAATGCGTTGCGACCAATCGCCAAGGCGCTCATTCGGTAGCCGGGTCTTAACATAGGTTTGCAATACCTTGCGCAACACGTTTTGTAAGTCCTTGGCGGGCACGAGATCGCGGTACTGCACATTCATACGTGTGCCTTCCATGTTGCCGCCCAAGAAAATCGTGTATTTGCCCAACGTGCGGCCCACCAGGCCAATATCGGCCATATAAGGGCGGGCGCAACCGTTGGGACAGCCGGTCATGCGCACAGCAAACTGTTCTTGATCCAGGCCAAGCTCGATCAACTCCGCTTCCAATTCATCAATCACGCTGGGCAGGTAACGTTCCGCCTCGGCCAGCGCTAACCCACAGGTGGGCAATGCCGGGCAGGCCATCGCGTTGCGCCGCACATTGCTAATTTCGCTCACGCTAGGAATGCCAAAGTCACGCATGATCTGCTCAACTGCGGGCTTCTGTGCCGTGGTAAAGCCGCTCAAGATAATATTCTGTTGGGCGGTGATCACGACGGCTGGATTGAAATCCTGGACCAGTTTGCGCAACCCGCTGCGCATGCGCAGGTTGTCCGCATCCTTGACCCGACCGTTTTCGACATAAATGCCAATGAACCAATGGCCGTCTGCCTGCTCTTGCCAGCCCAGGTGATCATCGATCCCCAAGGCGGGCATGTCACGAAAATCTTCCAGCGCATAGCCCAGATATTCTTCGACTTTGGCGCGGAATTTTTCGGTGCCCCATTCCTCGACCAAGTATTTCATGCGCGCGTGCTTGCGTTCTATGCGATCACCAAAGTCACGCTGGACCATGATGATCTTCTCTAAGACATCAATCACCTTGTCCACCGGCGTATAGCCCAGCGGCGTCGCCAAGCGCGGGAAGGTCTCTGCATCATTGTGGGTTTGGCCCATGCCGCCGCCAGCGTAGATATTAAACCCATGCACCTGGGTGTCACCCTCGTTAAACAACGCGACCAGGCCCACATCATTGGTTAAAATATCGACACAATTGTCACCTGGGAAGGCAATCGCGGTCTTGAACTTGCGTGGCAGATAGGTCTTGCCATAGAGTGGCTCTTCGACCGGCTGATCATCAAATTTTTGCAGCGTATTTTTGCCCTCGTCATTTTCCAGCCAAATTTGGTGATAAGCCGGCGTCCGTGGGGCCAAATGTTGCGCCATTTGCTCGGCGATCCCCTGGATCTGCACGCGGATCGGGTCGCCATAGGGCGCTGGACAAAACATAATGTTGCGTTCCACATCACCACAAGCGCCCAGCGTAGAGACCAAGGCGGAGTTCAAGCCGCGAATGGTGGCTTGCAGATCACCCTTAATCACACCATGTAACTGAACGCCCTGGCGGGTGGTCAGGCGCAGATCACCCTGGCTGAACTCGTCGGCCAGCGCGTCATGGATCAGGTATTGTTGCGCGGTCAACCGCCCACCGGGCACTTTGCTGCGCACCATAAATTGATAGTGGCGATTGTTACGGCCACGCACGTCGCGGTCGTGTTGTTGATAAACGCCATGAAATTTCAGCAACTTTGTCATATCTTCGCTGAATTCTGGTGTTGGCTCTTGCAATTCGATTGGAATCGCGCCGCGTAGGCCATGGCTTTCCGCTTTTAATGTTTCAACAGACATGGTGAATTTCCTTTCTTAAAGATCAATAGTCGCGTTTATTGCAAATATTCAACACAAATACGGCACCTGGACAAAGCTCATCCACTGCTAAGCCAAATCCACCGCACATGCGCAAATGACAATACCGCAACACAGGGAAAAACCAGCCCAAACGCCAGTGTAATGTGCTAGTCTATGCAATCTAGTCTATGCAATTAAACGTTGATGAGCAAAAATGAAATGGTGTGTACTAACAACAACAAGTACAACAAGCAAAGGAGGTACAACAGAAGCAGGTACAGGAGCAGAGGGAGGAGGAGATTGAGGGTGTCACAAATAGGGCGCGCGTTATGGTACTACGCTGCCTGCTTGATTCGTTAGAGATGTTCCTGTTCATTGCCTTCACCTTTACATGAACTGAAAACGCTTCAAAATCATAAACAATTCCTAAACACATCTAGCATAAAGGACGACCTATAATTTGTCAAATCGGTAACAAAGTAGTAGCAAAGTCGTTGATGGTTTTCTGCCAATGATAGAGAATGATGTCCAGTATAGCAGAGATTTGGCACTGTTGCTGTTTTGCGTTATAACGGAAGTTGGTATGGGTGGATTTATTCTGGCTACACGAAGTAAATCTAGGATCAGTTTCAAAACTAATCCGCACCTCCTTTAATTTTCACCAGTCAGCGCAAGCATAAAACGGAAAGTTTGACATGACGAATGATTTAAAAGTTGGCCAACCCACGTTGCTGGCCTCGGATCTCGAAGGCGTTTTAATCCCTGAAATATGGGAAGCAGTCGCCGAAAAAACGCAAATAAAAGAATTATTTCTGACGACCCGTGACATTGCCGATTACGATGAATTGATGAAGTTACGCCTGCGGGTGCTGGCCGAACATCAGATTAGCATGGCCGATATTCATGCTGTGATCGAGACTGTCGATCCGCTGCCGGGTGCAGTCGAAATGATTGACTGGATTCGTAAACAGACGCGCTTGATTGTGATTACGGATAGTTTCTACGAATTTTTGACGCCGCTCCTGCCCAAATTAGGCTATCCAACCATCTTCGCTCACTCATTACAGGTGGATGACCAAGGTATGCTGTGCGGCTACCAGTTGCGCCTGACCCAAGGCAAGCGCAAAGCGGTCCACGCCTTAAAGGAGATGGGGTTCCGGGTCATGGCCTTTGGTGATTCTTATAACGACACCGCGATGCTGGCAGAAGCCGATTTCGGGGCGCTCTTCAATCCGCCCGCCAAGGTCGTGGCCGATTTCCCCCACTTTCCTGTGGTCACGGATTATGCGCAGCTCAAAGTATTGGCCACTGAATTTTTAAAAGGCTAAAATTGATTGACGATTGACGATTTTTGATTTACGAAGTAGGTTCGTAGATAAGATCGCTCGTCAATCGTCAATCAAACTATGTTATCCATCGGTTTATTCTACGGCAGCACCAACGGCGCTACCGCGCAAATGGCTCAGATGATCCAGCATGAATTTGAAAGCAACAATGTAGCCAAAATTGAGCTTTTTGATATTGCTGAGTTTTATCTGGAATCAATGCTTGATTTTGATTATTTGATCTTGGGTGTATCGACGTGGAATATAGGCCAGTTGCAAAAAGATTGGGAAGCCATTTTTGAAGAGTTTGACACGCTAGATTTGACCGGTAAAATAGTCGCGTTGTATGGGCTTGGGGATTCGGTTGGTTACCCGGATACTTTTTTGGATGCACTTTTTTTTGTCGCCGATAAAGCGCGTGAACGCGGCGCACAGTTAGTGGGGGCCTGGCCAGTGGCTGGCTATCAATTCGACCAATCCTGGGCAGTCGAGGATGGCCAATTTATCGGTCTGGCCCTGGATGAAGACAATCAGCGTGACCTGACGAGCGCACGCGTCGCCGCTTGGGTGAAGCAGTTGACAAATGAGTTTGGGTTAAAAAATCGTTTGGATTGAGCGAGATGAGCACAGATAAAGTCCAGAGGCAAGACCAGCCAGTCAGCAGGAAAACAACATGGATCACGAATATTGCCAAACCCGCCGGTTACATTTTGGCGATCTCTTATCCCGTTTTGGCGTTATCGACCGGCTTTCGCGCCGTCTATCAATTGTTCTTTAAAGCCGATGTGACGAATCACCTTCCACCCCTGCTCACAGGCGTCACGGCCATTTGTTACTTGCTGGCGACGATTGGTTTCGCCTATCGCCGGCGTTGGACCTGGTGGCCGTCAGTATTAGTGCTGGCTGCCGAGATCGTTTTGACGCTAAGTGTGGGCACTTGGAGCCTGCTCGACCCGCTCACCGTAGGCGAAACGGCCTGGCGCCATTTTGGGGCGGATTATGGCTTTTTTCCGCTCTTTCAACCGCTGCTGGGTCTGCTCTGGCTTTTCTGGCCCCCTACTTTGATTCAATACGGCTTCGAACGAGAACAGTTGTAGCATTTACGAAGCTACTTCGTAAATCAAAAATCGTCAATCTAATCGGAGTTCTTATGACTATACGAATCGTTGTCGCCAGCGACCATGTTGGCTTCTTACTCAAGCCAATTGTCCTTGACGAGTTGAGTCACCTGGGCCACACCGCCGTTGATCTAGGACCAGCCAGTCCCCAATCGGTAGATTTCCCCGATTATGCCGAACTTGTGGGCAAGGCGCTGCAAAATAACCAGGCGGACCGTGGTATTTTGATCTGCGGGAGCGGGGTTGGGATGTGCATCGCGGCCAATAAATTACACGGTATTCGAGCCTGTGTGACGCATGATACCTATAGCGCCGCCCAAGGCGTAGAGCATGATGATATGAATGTCATGTGTCTGGGTGGCCGCGTGATTGGGGAGGAAGTGGCGCGCAGTTTGGTACGCGCGTTTATGAAGGCAAAATTTCAACCTGAAGAACGGTTTGTGCGCCGGCTGAATAAAGTAAAAGCCTTGGAAAATGGTTAACAATTATTGATAGGCAAAATTTCAAAACTAAAGTAAAAGCAGTTTGAAAACGAATGCGCTGAAGCTTCCTGGAAGCTAGCTCGACGAAAACCACTGGTCTCTCGCTGATTTTACTTTAGTTTAGCAAAAGATCAACGATTGACCGCTGTCTATTTATTAGAGTTTATTCCGATTGATTATTTGGATAGCAAAACAGAGCAGATCGGTCTTGTAGGTGCGGTTAAAAACCGCACAAGTCTGGATTGACCAAGATTGTGCGGTTAAAAACCGCACCTGCAAAGGCACAAAATTAAATCGGAATAAGGTCTATTGTACAGTCAATGTGATTAAGGTAAGGATGATATCAAGGCGCAGTCGGCACGCCGCTTGCCGGTTCTCCACGAGAGCAAGCCGCATGTGGGCGTGCTCCCTGAACATTTATTTAACTTAATTTAATCACATAGACTGTGCAGTTCCCAATCAGTATAAGAGAGAAAATAGAATTTATGCAACCCGTAGTAACAAGCAAAATTAATCAGATAAACCACAGAAACGTCACCGCGCAGACGAATCTGCAAGTCGATGATGGCGTTCAAACCGCTGAGTGGGACGCCCAGTTTGCCCTGTTTGCCAGCAAGATGCGCCAAGCCAATGTTCCAGAAGCGGTCATCCGCACTTTTCATTATTATTATACGCAATTATTACGCGGCGCGACCGGGTATGTGCCGGCGACGGAAGCACAACCGGTCTATGATCTGCCAATTGTTGCCGACTTGGCCGCGTACCAAACAGCCGGCCAAGCAGCCCTGGCGCGCACGGCCGTGATCAAATTGAATGGTGGCCTGGGTACGACCATGGGTATGCAAGGTCCGAAGTCGCTGATCGAAGTGAAAGCTGGGCTGACTTTTCTAGACATTATCGCACGCCAAATCCTGACCATGCGCCAGGAACATGCCGTGCGGCTGCCGCTGGTGCTGATGAATAGTTTTAACACACAAACCCAGTCGCGCGCGGCGCTCAAAACATACACCGATTTTCAACAGGATGTACCGCTTGATTTTCTGCAACACAAGACGCCTAAAATCTGGCAAGCTGATCTCACACCGGCAACTTGGCCGGATGATCCGGCCAAGGAGTGGTGCCCACCTGGTCATGGTGACATTTATCTAGCGTTACAGACCAGTGGCGTCTTAGCGCAATTGTTGGCGAAGGGCTACGAATATGCGTTTGTCAGCAATGCCGACAATTTGGGAGCCACTGTTGATCTGAGCATTTTAGGCTATTTTGCCAGCGAAAAGTTACCGTTTCTGATGGAAGTGGCCGAACGTACGCCCGCCGATTCCAAGGGTGGTCACCTGGCTTGTAGCGCCACGGGTGGTCTGCTTTTGCGTGAGGTGGCGCAATGCCCGCCGGAAGATCTAGCAGCGTTTCAAGATATCGAGCGTTATTGTTATTTCAATACGAATAATCTCTGGATTCATCTGCCCACCTTAAAACAGATTCTGGATCGGCAACAGGGTGTATTGGGCCTACCACTTATTCGCAACGAAAAGCCCGTGGATCCCACGCAACCAGCGACGCGCCGCGTCTATCAGATAGAGACGGCGATGGGCCATGCGATTGCACTTTTCCCAGACGCCCAGGCCGTTCAGGTGACCCGCAGTCGCTTTCTACCTGTCAAAAGCACGAATGATCTGCTCGCGCTCTGGTCAGACGCCTATGTATTGAATGACGACTATACGATTACGCTCAACCCAGCGCGCCAGGTCGAACAAGCGCTGTTGATCGATCTAGACAAAAATTATTACGGTCTGTTTGAGCAACTCAAGGCACATTTTCCCTACGCGGTGCCGTCGTTGGTGCATTGCAATCAATTGAGCGTCAAAGGCGATATCTATTTTGATGGCGAACTTGTATTTGAAGGCGATGTTGCGCTGTGGCATGATGGCGAAGCGCCGCTTATGCTCGGTGGCCAGGAATAAATCAAGGCTGGATCAGTGTTACAAGTGAACACATAGCGCGCTAACCAGTCCCCAATAAGTGACGGGCAAGCATTTGATTTGCAGGCGAAGATTAAGGCAACCGCTGGGGTTCCTTGCTGCCCATTTCAGCAGTTACAGTTCGCACGTTGCAGTGGAGAAATCGTTGACTATGAAACTTTACAATACGCGTTCACAACAGGTGGAAGAGTTCAAAGCTCAGACCGAGTTTGTAACGATCTATGTTTGTGGCATCACCCCTTACGACACAACCCATCTGGGCCACGCCTTTACCTATACAGCAGCAGATATTTTGATTCGGCATCTGGAGCACCAGGGTCAGCGGGTCAAATATGTGCAAAATGTCACGGATATTGATGATGACATTCTGCGCAAAGCCCGCGAAACCGGCACGGACTGGCACAAGTTGGGCAACGAATGGACCGCGCATTTTATCCATGACATGCAATCACTCAATGTGCGCGCGCCCGATTATTTTCCACGCGCAAGCGATACAATCCCACAAATTATCGAGATGGTACAGGCGTTGCTCGATGCGGGAGTGGCGTATACCGTGGACGGCAATGTCTATTTTGCGGTCGAAGCGTGGCCGACTTATGGCGAATTGAGTCATTTGCCGCGCGCCGAGATGTTGCCGGTCGCCAACGAACATGGCAACCGCCCCGATGATCCCAACAAGCGCAATTCACTTGACTTTGTGCTGTGGCAGGCACAAGCGGCCGATGAACCGGCCTGGGAGAGCCCGTGGGGACCGGGTCGCCCGGGTTGGCATATTGAATGCTCAGCGATGGCGATGCACCTATTAGGTGAGACGATTGACATCCATGCCGGCGGCTCTGATCTGGTTTTCCCCCATCACGAAAGCGAAATCGCCCAGACCGTTGCCGTGACGGGGCATGCGCCGTCCGTCCGTTATTGGATGCATACGGCGATGGTGCGGCATGAGGGCGAAAAAATGAGTAAGTCGCTGGGCAATTTGGTGATGGTGCGTGATCTGCTGGATGACTATTCGCCAGACGTTTTACGTTTCTATTTGGCCCAATATCACTATCGCCAAGCCTGGGATTATGCAGCAGAAGGGCTTGAGCAGGCGCAAGAGAAGGTGCGAATGTTACAAAAAGCCGTGACAAGCTTTGGCGGTCATGGCGAGGCGCTGGACCCGACGCCAAACCAAGCCGCGTTTGCCAAAGCGCTAGATCACGATCTAGACACGCGCCAGGCGGCGGCGGTCTTAGTTGATCTAGCCCAAAAAATTCGGCAGGCGGCGAAGAATGGGCAACAGGTAAACGATGCCCAAGATGCTTTACAGGCACTTGGCCTGGTCCTGGGTCTTCGCCTGGACGCCGAAGCAACGGGGGTTAATGTGATGGCCGGTTGGAACCGTCATCTCCAGCATTTCGAGGAGCCGAGATAAATAATAACAGGTTGCTGGTGCGGTCAACCAGGCTCTATAACCCGTGCCAGTATTGGGTAAAACGGCGTAAAGCAGAAAGGAACGTTATGTTACGCAAGGCAAAAGAGTTATTGGGGTATACCATCAATGCTTCTGACAATGAAAATATCGGGTCAATTCACGACTTCTACTTCGACGCTGAAGATTGGGAAATCCGTTACCTTGTCATCGACATCAACTCATGGTTTTTTGGTCGCCGCGTGTTGCTTGCGCCAGATGCTTTGCAAAAACCCGATTGGGAGGCCAAGATCCAGCCAGTCAACTTGACCAAAGCCCAGATCAAAGATAGCCCGCCAGTCGATTTCGATAAACCGATCTCGCGCCAATATGAAACTGATCTCCATCAATATTATAACTGGCCTACCTATTGGGGTGGCGGGGGGATGGCCTATAACGCGGTTGCCAGTGCCGCGCCAGCGATGATGCCGATTGCCGAGCCATCACGTAGCGACAATTTACCGGCGGAAGTGGTCGAAGCGCTGCAACAATCCGAAGAAACCTATGTCCAGAGTATCCGCGCGCTAATGAATCACGCGCTGAAGGCAACCGACGGCTCGATTGGCCATGTGACTGATTGTTTTATCGATGACGAAAACTGGACCATTCGTTATCTGTTGATCGATACCGGCCATTGGCGCCCCGGCCAGCAAGTCCTGATCCCAGCAACGACGGTGGACAACGTCGATTGGACTGGAGCGAGCATTCATGTTCAGCTAACCCAGGAACAGGTCAAGCAAAGCCCGCCCTATGACCCAGATCAACCGATCGATCAAACCTATGAGGGTGAACTGCACGCCTATTATGGCTAGTATTTCGTAGGGGCGTGATTGATCACGCCCCTACGAACCTTGATCGCGGGTTTGTGTTCTAAAAACACAGGGATCCACTTATGCCTTCTCGATGAAAAAGAAGATACGTAAGTGGATCCCTTCGTGCTTGGGTTAACGATTGTTTGCTCTCGGCAATCGACCTAGCCGATGCGGTTGGCAATCGAGAGATAGGTCTGTTCGTCGGCTTCGATCATTAATTTGTGGGCCAGCACCATATCAGCATCCGGCACTTGGTCACAAGACAAGACACAGAGTTCGGCTAATTTGCGCGAATAAGGGGCAACAGGCGATTGACTGGTTTCATAAATTGCCACCCGTTGCTGCGTGCGAGGAATGCGGTAGAGGTAGCCAGGATAAAGCCGGCTAGGAATCTCTAGGTAGCCTTGGCTCACCAGTTGCTTATATTGTTCGTCTGTGACGCTACTGCGAAGTAGCTGTTCAGCTCGCTTCTTAGCCACATGCTGGGCCTTCTGGCGTGCAAAAGCGGAATGACTCAATTGGCCTAAGAGCAACAACAAGAGCAGGACGCCGAGCACTAAGCCAGCGGTCCCCAGTGGGTTTGCGCTAAGCCACTGGCTCAGTCGATTAACAAGCAGTTGACTACGACAGAGCAAGATTCTATCAATAGCTCCACCTTCCAGGGTTAGTTGTTGTAGGCAATCCATAGCGTAACTCTCAACCACCTACCAAACGCGGCACGACGACCGTGCGTGGTGCAGTCGCATCGAATTTATTGATGCGCACGGCTGGCTGATCGGGGGAATCGACCCGAAAAGCCGCATGCCCACGCGCGAGCGCATCAGTAAGGATCTGTTCGGCTTCTGCAATGGCCGCTAAGGCTTCCGGATCTTGTGCTGCTACGCGCTCATTTTCCCAGACCAATTCCCTGTGACCTTCACGACCCAAAATCTGCAACTTATTCATGCGACGATCTCCTTTCTAAATTTCACCTACGCAGACCTGTTTATCGGGGTTTCCTTTGGAGCGTTATTGGCATCATGATATTCCTTGCAGGATCAGTTGTCTATATATAGATACATAGAAAGATAGATACAATTTTAGATACAGAAAATCAGGGCAAAATAGCCCCAATTAACGCCTTGCAGACTTGCTGCCGCCCACTCGCCCCTCTGCATTATACGCGTTGAAATGGCAACCTAACGTAGATCCAGCCTGCCTTGTCACAGGATATATCGACATCTCTATCCTTAAATGTATCCTGATGGATTGTAATTATCTAATGATTTGTTATGCTTATAAAGAAATTAAATAAAAGTCATCCAAAATGTAGAGGTACTGCGTCCGCTGTCAACAGAAGATGCAGCAAGCAGCGCTTCTACAACTAAGGCGCCATCAAAGCATAAAGGATCGAGTAGGTGCGTGCTTGTAGCCGCACAATTGGGGTATACGCAGCACGTGTGGCTACAAACACGCACCTACGCATGATTTTGTTCGGCAAACACTGGATCCTTATTTCATTGAAATCGCCTTATATAACGTTCGAAATATAAAGGGGTATTCCTATGAATAAACGATTTGCCATCTTACTTGGCGGTGGCTGTCTGATTTTAGTTATCTTGGTGATCGTCGCCGGCTCTCTGCTAGTGACGATACCGTTTAGGATTGTCCGCACCGAAACTACAGCACCGGTGCAAAGCCAGAATACGGCGCAAGTGCAACAAGTCCGTCAGGCAGGGACACCAGCGCCGACATTTACGCCAGCGGCAGCGGCAACGACCAATATTGCCGCTACGCAGTCTTTAAGCGCCAGTGCAGTGGCCAGTGGCACCCAAGCGCTTAATTCCACCTCGAGTTTGATGAGTGGGCGCTATGCGCAATTGCACCCTGGCGTCGTCAGCATTCAAGTACTGATCAATTCAACCCAGACGGGCGAACAGGGCGTAGCGGCTGGTTCGGGCTTTATCTTGGATACTGAGGGCCACATTGTTACCAACAACCATGTTGTAGCGGATGCAACCTTTGTGATCGTGGCGTTTGCCGATGGCACGCAGGAAGAAGCGAAAGTCCTGGGCACCGATGTGGATAGCGATTTGGCGGTCATTCAAGTGGAACAATTGCCCGCGGGGATGCATCCGCTGGCGCTGAGCGATTCTGACAGCTTACAAGTGGGTGATTGGGTAATTGCGATTGGTAATCCGTTTGGCCTGGGCGGCAGCATGACTTTGGGCATTGTGAGCGCGGTAGGGCGTTCGATCCCGTCGGGCGTAACCCCCTTTGCCATTCCCGGCGCCATTCAGACGGATGCCGCGATTAATCCCGGTAATTCAGGCGGCCCCTTGATCAATCTAGACGGTCAAGTCGTTGGCATTAATGCGCAAATTCGCACATCGGGCAGCAGTGGTGGCAACACCGGCGTCGGTTTTGCCATTCCAGCCAATGTCGTGCGTCATGTTGCGCCTTCGCTGATTACCAACGGGGCTTTCCAATGGCCTTGGCTAGGCATTGCGGGCGGCAATGTAGGTCTGCTCACGCAGCAAGCCAACAAACTGTCTTCGCAAAAAGGCGCTTATATTAACCAGGTTGTGGCGAATGGTCCAGCCGCCAAGGCGGGTCTGCGCGGCAGCACGGGCCAAGCCAGTGGTAATGGCCCCGCTAGTGGCGTGCCAACCGGTGGCGATGTGGTCGTGGCGGTCGATGGTAAACAGGTGGCGACTTTCGATGATCTGTTGTCCTACGTCGCCTTCAAAGCCTCTGGCGATCAAGTGACGCTGACCGTGTTGCGGGCTGGCAAAAATCTGGATATTCCAATTACGCTGGCGCCCCGCCCAGCGAATAGCCAACCCGACCAGACCGGACAAAATAGTAACCCATAAGGACTACATTTTGAGTACATCAACTACTTTAGAAATTCCACAACAGATTGCCCGCGATGTCGAAGACTTGGCAAAGCGGATGCAAACTCGACCAGATGCATTTTTGAAGCGCTGCATTGCCGGTGGTATGGCTGAGCAAGCCGTAAATATGTTGTTTGATTCAGCTTCAACGGTCGCTGGCGAGCGGCAATTGACCATGATGCAGCAAGCCGAATTGACGGACCTGACCAGCCGGCGCGAGCAAGGGCTCAGCGGGGTCGAACACTTTCGCCTCGATGAGCTTTTGCGCCTCTATCGCCAGAGCCTAATCCGCCAAGCCCAGGCCATCACCGATTGGTTAATCAATGGCGGGTGGGGGACCACAGTTGTTACGATTACACAGCTAACCCGGTTCGAATCGAGCATGCTCTATGCCGCAGGTTACGATCCAGTGACGCAGACGCTTGAGCTTGTGTTCACCAGCGGCGGTATCTATCGCTATTCAGAGGTGCCACCGGCCATCTATGCCGGCTTACTGGCTGCGGAATCAAAAGGTCGCTATACGTGGATGAATATCATTAATTTCTATCCGTATGAGCGGCTACGGCTCGACCGTGAATAAAAAATCGTAATTCAGCGAGAAACCGGGTTTATATGCGTAAGACCGGCTAATGCTACCAAGAAAAATCCGGTTTCTTCGCCGCGCCTGAATCGTTACCAAAATCAAACTTGACCTGCTTCTTGGCCAGCAAGCTGATTTGTCAGGCGCTTACGCCAACGTGCCTTCAGGCATGATCAATGATGCGCCTATGGCTCAATCGGTGTAATATAGCGAGATGTCATATTAATAGAGGTTATCGGGAATAAGCCGCTATCACAGGTAGACAGGTAGACAGTTGTGGACGAGATATCCTGTTTCCCTGTCGCCGCTTCAGTAGAAGCGGACCTGTCTACCAAACTCCGTTAATCCCGATAATCTCTAATGTCGATACCTATCACAAGGTGAGTAAGGTTACCCCAAAGGTCGCGTTTGTCACCTGAATGCGGCAGACCGAGAAAACGACAAGGAGGCTACATTTTGTCCAATCAACCTCAGACTTTAGCTAAACAACCCCACATTATCGTGATCGGCGGCGGCTTTGGCGGTTTGAATGTGGTCAAGGCCTTGCAGGATGCCCCTGTACAAATCACATTGATCGACCGGCACAATTATCACCTGTTTCGACCTTTGCTCTATCAAGTCGCCATGGCCGGTTTGTCGCCAGCCGATATTGCCGCGCCCTTGCGCGTGATTTTCAAGCGCCACCAAAACGTACGAACCATTCTAGCCGATGTGACGGATATAGATGCCGAACAGCGTCAAGTGATCTTGGCCAGCGGTGAACGGCTGGCCTATGACCTATTAGTGGTGGCAACCGGCGCCGTCTATGACTATTTTGGGCATGCAAGTTGGGCGCACCACGCCCCTAGCCTGGAAACCATCGAAAGTGCGTTGGAAATTCGCCGGCGTGTGTTGTCAGCCTATGAAGCGGCCGAGTTGGAACCGGAGCCAGCGGCCCGCCAAAGTTGGATGACGTTTGTCATCATCGGCGGTGGACCCACGGGGGTCGAGCTAGCGGGTGCGATTGGTGAAATGGCCAATCGCACGCTCCACGAGAACTTTCGGCAGATTGACCCAGCCGACACGAAAATTTTGCTAATCGAGGCGCTCGACCGTCTGCTCATCGCCTTCCCGAGTGATTTGTCGGATAAGGCCCATCAGGCTTTGGAAAAACTGGGGGTGACCGTACGCACCAACACCAAAGTGATTGAGATCGCCGAACAACACATTACCGTTCAGACCGGCGACCAGCTAGAAAAAATCGCTGCCCACACCATGATGTGGGCGGCTGGCGTCAAAGCCAATGCGCTGGGGCAAGTGCTACAGCAACGCGCAGGCGCAGACCTTGACCGTAAAGGGCGCGTCAAGGTCTTGCCGAATTTAACCCTACCCAATCATCCCGAAATTTTTGCGATTGGCGATCTAACCTATTTTGAGCAAGACAGCCAACCTTTAGCCGGGCTAGCGCCAGTGGCCATTCAACAGGGCCAACATGTCGCCAAGCAGATCCTGCGCCACTTGAGTGGTCAGCCGCTCCAGCAGTTCCGCTATTGGGACAAGGGAATTATGGCGACGATTGGCCGCGCCTCGGCTGTGGCCAATATCAAAAATATTCATCTGAGCGGTTACATTGCCTGGCTGGCTTGGCTCTTTATCCATGTCATTCAATTGATCGGCTTCCGTAACCGCCTGTCGGTTTTGAGTCAATGGGTCTGGAACTATTTCACCTACGCCCGTTCCGTTCGGCTGATCGTGGATCGGCGTGCAGATGCGACTGACGACCAGTCCAAGGTTGAACCATCTAAAGTGCAATCGGCTAAAGAATTGTAGCTTTTAGCTGGTCATCTTCGTGGAAGCAGACAGGTACCTTCAGGTAAGTGAAGGCCCTATGGGGCCGCTTCTACGAAAATTCAGGCACTGCCCGAAACGCTGATGATCGAGGCGCTGATCTGTGCTATGGGGGCTGTAATCGGGATCCGCTACTACTTATCGGCATCGCGCCGAGATTCCGGTCGAGCAGGGATTAACGTAGGGCAGGATCAACAGTTTGCGTGGTTCGCAGTGTAAACATGACGACCAGTCGTTGAACAACCAACTCATACCTCATGTTACGCAGATGCAGCGGTTACACAGAGCGCGCAGAGAAATAATAATCGAGCAGGTTGCTGTTTCTTGGTGCACTTTGTACAATTGTTTTGGATGTACATGTGTAACATGAGTTCATAAAACAATACCTAAACGAAGGATAAAGCCAAGCATGAACCAACAAGCTAGGGCAAAAGCAACAGAGATCCAGCAGCTTGGTGACGAGGTGCGCAATCTAGAAGCGTCGCCTCTATTCGCATACCGAATCGAACATGACTATGCCACCGTGATTGGCGACGGCAACGTTGACACACAGATTATGTTCATCGGCGAAGCGCCGGGTGAACAGGAAGCCAAACGCGGGATCCCCTTTGTGGGCGCCTCTGGCCGTTTTTTGGATGAACTCTTGAAGTCGATCAGCCTCCAGCGCGCCGATGTCTATATCACCAATGTGGTCAAAGACCGGCCACCGGAAAATCGTGACCCAACCAGCGCTGAAATCCAGTTGTACACGCCTTTCCTGGTACGCCAGTTGACCATTATCCAACCAAAAGTAGTCGTTACGTTAGGCCGCTTTGCGATGGATTTCGTCTTGGAACTCTTCCAAATGGCGGAACGGGGCCAAAAGATCAGCGTGTTGCATGGCAAATTGCTCCAGGCCACTGCGCCTTATGGTGCGGTAGCGGTTTTACCCTTATTTCATCCAGCCGTCGCCCTCTATGCCAATCAACGCAAACAAACCCTGTTCGATGATTTTCAGGCTTTGCAACAATTTGTCTAGGCGTTAAACTGCAAGTAGCAAATAAATGGTAGATGGGAGGAAAGGTTGTCTACGGTTTACTCTCTACAAATGCTCAATATGTTGACTTTGAGGCTATATAATATGACAACGTTAAATTAGCCGCCTCGCAGAGAGAACCGTGAGGGTAGGGGCGTGCCCTTGTGGCCGCCCGCCCATGTGCGTCTGGGATACCACGGGTGACTATAAAAAGTCCGCTTTTCATTCTGACTTGAGTCTAAAAGAACGAAATCACCCGTCCTCTAGTTTATACTCGATACAAAAGTACAGCGAAAGGAAAATCCTTATGCAAAACGAAGATGTCGATAAACGTAAAGCGAACAATGTTGAGCAACTCGAAGAACAACTACGCGCGAGTGATGAATTACCCTATGATGAAGCGGTTGGCGAGGGTCCAATCATTGAGGTAAGTCTAGAAGAACTCTATGAAGAAACCGGCGACGCGGATAATGATCTTGCGCTTGAAGATCTTGTTGAAACCAAGTATACCGATGGTAGCACCACCAACCCGCAAGCGGCCTGGGAACAAGGCCTGGTCTATACCCCGCCCGACGATCCACCGGTGATTGCAAGCGACAAGCGAGAAGGAGCCGAAATTGCGGCGGGTTTTGCCCAGAGTATGGAAGCCATCGACACCGATTATGACGGATCGCCGAGGCGGATGAACGATGACGATCTCGATTTAGAGGAGGAGATCCAAGAGGCATTCCGCTATAACAGCGAAACGGCGCATTTGGATCTGAGTGAGATCGAAGTCCATCTAAACAATGGCGTCGTCTACTTGTATGGCTTTGTCGAGAGCAATGAAGATATTACGGTCATTGAATATCTGATCCGTGATTTAGACGGTGTGGTTAGGGTCGAAAATTTCCTAGAAGTCGAAGACCTGTACAACGACGCCGAGACATAGCGGTTTGGCCGCTTAATTTTTAGAAATCACGTTGGTTTATATGATGTGTAGTGATTTCTAAAAATTAAATAGTCGCGGCACTAGCCTATGCTCCCATCAACCAATGGCTGGGAAACAAAGCGGCGGGACTGCGAATGGCAGTCCCGCCGCTTTGTTTCCCAGCCACACTTTCTGGATGGGGCTGGATTGGCAACATTGTCAACTACAGACGAAAGGTAGGATAGAAATATAGTCGCACCTTTCGCTTATTTGATTCGCTAGTTCTTCTCTAATTAGCGTCGTTGCTAATGACTATACCAAAATCAGAACGAAAAGCGGAGAATTACTCCACCCTAACCCTCACTGCCATTAAGTTAAGGCTGCGTAGGTGCGGTTACAAACCGCATCTACGTAGCCCATCATTTTGCTTACCTTAATCGCAGTGACCCTAAGCCTCCCCTGGTAAGGGCGGGAACCGTTTGGGGCCGACGGAGCCTCCGTTCCTCCCCAGCAGGGGGAGGTTAGGTGGGGGTCTGGGCTCGCTAGCCGGCAAAACGCCGCTTTTCAAATTGACTTCAGTATAGAGCTAGTTACTGGGTAACTGTGCCAGTTGCGGTCATGGTTTCAGTGCCGGTCATCATGCCGGTGTCGGTCATCGTGCCGGTATCAGTCATTGTGCCTGTATCAGTCATCGTACCCGTATCAGTCATGGTTTCAGTGGTAGGAGCCTCAGTAGGAGCCTCAGTGGCAGCTACGGTGGCCTCAGGGGCTGGGGTTGAGGCTGCGGGCGCCGGACAGGCGGCCAACATCAGTGCTAAGGCGCTCATGGCGACTAGCGAGATTAAAAAACGTTTCATATTCTAGTTCTCCTTGTGTATGCTGGGTGGGAATGTAAGTATAGGTTTAACTGCTGATTAAAAGATTTGGTACGCATAAAACTTGACTTCCCTCAATCTAACTTCAATTAATCTATATAGACAGGATTTACACATGGCTGAGTTGTCTGTTTATGCCAAGCGCTTCATGCATGTACACAGCAGCGTTGGCGCCAACACAGACAATAATTAGCGCTGTGCTTCCTGGTAATTAGCCGTCATCACGGCATTGCTAGCCGGGTGAATTCCCTTGCCATACTGATTGGCATACACTTGCGTAAATTCGGCCCCCAAAAAGAGGATTTGGGCTGAGTAATAGACCCACAACAAAAAGACGACGAGTGAGCCAGCGACCCCATAGGCTGAACTTGTATTGCCCAGATAAAGGCCAAGTAAAAATTTACCAATCGTAAAGAGTAAGGCCGTAACCGCCGCACCCAACCAAACATCGCGCCAAGCAATCTTGGCATCCGGTAGGACTTTATAAATCAGACCAAAGAGCAAGGTAATCACCCCAAAGGAGATGACAAAATTGACGATCTGCCATAACCATTCTGCACCAGGCACTAGTTGACCAAACCAATGAGAAAGTCCGGTTAAAACTGCACTTAAGACAAGCGAAACCATCAGTAGAAACCCCACACCGAGCACCAATGTAAACGACAGAAAACGTTCTTTAAGTGTTGCCAAAATGCCACCGGTCTTTTTTACCTCGACATCCCAGATCTGGTTCAGCGAGCTGTGCAGTTGCTCAAAGACGTTCGTTGAACCCCACAGCAACGTCGCAATGCTCAGCAGGCCGGCAATGGTGCCAGCCGCAGGTTTGTTCGCATTGGCAATCACATCTTGGATAAATTTGGCGCCTTCGACGCCAACCAGGCCCTGAATTTGTGCGACTAATTCGCCACGCGCTGCCTGTTCGCCATAGAAAAAGCCAACGATGGCAATGATAATGATCAGCAATGGCGCAATCGAAACTGCCGTATAATAGGAGAGTGCAGCCGCTAAGCGTGATGCATTGTCTTCACTCCATTCTTGATAAGTGGCTTTCAACAGCGACCAAATTTTCGGCAAGTTCATCAATCATCCTCTTAACTGTAAAGCTTTAAAATACAGACACCTGCCCTGATAGGTTTGACCAATTTCCTATTAGGTGGAAGCAGTACTACCCATCTATGATTAGTGCTAAAATGATGATACAAAATTTGGCAAAAAGTGTCGATGGGTTAGGGTATAGGATTAGGGTATATGTAAAGGTATAACTTTGCTTTAATGGCTTTTTTTGGCCAACGGTTGCGCTAAAAACAGGCGCAAAACAGTCAGCTGTGTTCGTGGCAGCGATTCTCGATTCTAAGGCTGTGGGGAAGGCCAATTCTGTTCTGTTACGCAGCCATTTCACCCCAAAAAAGATAGCCGCAATCGCCGCTGAGGAAGACTGCGGACATAGGCAATTTGATGCATAAATGCTCAACAAAATTTTGCCATTTATGCATCAAATTGCCTATAGTCGAAAAAGATGCGGATGCAGCCCAGGTTCTGGGTAGATGGCGTATTGTATGTAACAAACTGAGATATATCCCCATAAGCAACCATCGGCACGTAGGATACGTGCCGATGGCTGTATGCCCAGAATGAAGGGTCAATGGCGTTTGTCACAGAAGCTATGTGACCTACAGGGTCGGCCTGTTCAGTCTGGACATTATCTGGCAAAGCCAAGTTAGTGGTTGGCTAACGCGCCATTGATGGCGTGAACTCGCTCATGCGAGATCCTGACATCCACCAACTGGCGGCGCACCGTAGACTTCACGGCTTCTGGCAAAGCTTTGGGCAAAATCTCGGCATAGAGCGCTAACGCCGCTTCATCGCCGCGGTCACACTCTGCCATAATGGCATGGTCGCCTTCGGTTAGCGCCGCTTTAATATTCATCCAGGCCCGCTGAAGGGTCCCAGCCAAATTACCGCTCTGCTCGGGGTCGCCGCCATATTCACTGACCAACGTGCTGAGTTCGGTGACAAACTGGGTGCGTTGGTGGGCGTACTCCTCGAAAAATTGCCGGTAATCTGGATTCTCGACCGCGCCAGCAGCTGTTTCGTAGCCATCGGCACTATCACGATTGGTCACAATTAACTGGTTCAAAATTTCGACAACTTCAGCATTATCCATAAACTCAACCTTGAGGGTGGTTTGCGTCACCTTGATTTGGCGCGCCATTATTCGGGGATGCAGCACTCATGCCCCGCCATAAATCGCCAAGCTGCTGGCGTTGACCGCCTAAACTCGGCCAGAAATACCCGACGGCCACTAGACCCAGGAGGCCAAGCGCCCATAACCACGGCGTTGCCCGTGGTTTTCGGTTGAGTCGATCCAACGTCTCGCTAATCGCGTCTTGCGTTCGTGTGCGATAGTCGCCCAGATAATGTTCTAATTCTGCGCTGGCATCTTCCCAGCTGTGGCCATAACGCTTCTGCAACAGATCCACCAGCTTATCGAGCTGGTCATCAAGTTGGTGTACGTCGTCATCAGTCAATTTTTCCCAGCGTTTTTGCAGCTCTTTGCGTGTCCGCTTCCAATCTTTGCGAACTTGCTTCCATTTGCCCTGCATTGTTTTATTGATGCTCTTTTTCATAAAAACCCCCTTGTTATTCGCTCGCTGGTAACGCTCACTCCGCCATAGGCTAGCCCATAAAGTAGCGAAGTGCTACGACACGTATGCGTGCTTTGTCATGTTAGTTGTTTATTTAGTCTAAAGTAACTCACGATCAATTTCTATAGGTCATAGCATAAATAGCGGATACAGATCTAGATACAGTTTTTGAAAATAGGCTCAAAAACATGTCTCAAAACTGTACCTAGATCTATAGACAAACTTTTCTATGGTTTGCTAGACTAGACATGACTGTAAACCAGAACCCTAAGCGTAAACCACAAAGCAAAGAAAGGAATTTATTATGTTACGCAGGGCAAAAGACCTTTTAGGACTCGCCATTCGTGCCAAAGATGGTGAACTTGGCAAGGTGCAGGATTTCTATTTTGATGACCAAACGTGGGCCATTCGCTATTTGGTCGTTGATGTTGGTTCTTGGCTCTTTGGCCGGCGCGTGCTTGTCGCTGCATCGGTGATGGGCACGCCAGAAGGCGAAGCGAAGGTGATCCCAGTGCAGCTCACCAAGGATCAGGTGGAACATAGCCCAGATGTAGATCTGGATAAACCCGTAGAGCGGCAACACGAAATTGAGTTGAGCAGTTATTACGGCTGGCCCATGTATTGGAGCGGTGATCCCATGCTCTATGGCATGACGGGTGGCATGGATGCCCTAAGCATCGCCGAACAGCAAGCCGTCGAGAACGCCAACGCCGCGCCGGATAAACAGGGCGATCTCAATTTACACAGCATCGACAAAGTCACCGGTTACACAGTCCAAGCGACCGATGGTGACATCGGCTATGTGAGCGACTTTATTTTGGACGAAGTAGCATGGGCCATTCGCTATATGCTCTTTAATACCCACGATTGGTTGCCAGGTAAACGCGTGCTCATCGCGCCGGCTTTGGTCGAACAGCTCGATTGGGCGGAAGCCAGAGTGCACGTAAAAACGACGCGCGAAAGCATCAAGGCAAGTCCAGAGTATGATCCGACAGCGCCGCTCGATGGTGCCAGCGAGCAAACGAACAAGCCAGGACTTTATCAATCGGATGTTTTCTAAAGGGTGGGCAATCGCAAGCGCGACCTCTCCCCCCGCCGTCCCCGCTGGAAGGGAGCCGTCACGGGACGGACGAAGTGCTTCTTCTGTCCCTGAAGCGTGTTGTGGGCTCAAAGTACGATGTAGCCCTTTCTAGCAGTGAGGTCTCGCTAGCCGCACCTAACTTACCAAACAGCACAAACAAGCTCTGACAAATTGTTCAAATCC
>JBBQBY010000009.1:0-33906 GCA_038318235.1 Caldilineales bacterium | reverse complement strand
CAATTTTCAAACTAGTTGTTCCATATGATTTACGATTTTTGATTTACGAAGTGAAGGGACGAGCGATGATAATTCGACTATCCAAGGTATGCGAGAAGAAACTGCATACTCAGCCCACCAATCCCTCGTAAATCGTAAATCAAAAATCGTAGCGCTTTACATTAGCGACTGTCAAAATCGACTACTGCCTGATTACAGGTGTTGTCCGAGCCAGTACTGGTCCAGTGACCCATGTCTGAGATCCGCTGCCCGGCATCATCAACCACCCAGACATACCAGTTGCCGGCTTCTGGGCCGTGGGCATGGATGATGTGACTGTAGTAACCGGCGCGCCAGCCAGGATACCCTTGGTGCGGCCCAGACTGAACAGGATCAGTAATTGGTGGGCCATCGGGTGCATAACTAAAGACTACCTTGTAGCCACTTTGGGGCTGACCGCCAATATAGGTTGTCCCTTCAAACCAGTTGCCAGCCGCTTGTGGTTCACATTTGCTGATCACAACTACATTGAACTTGTAATTGGACTTGGGGGGCTGGGTTGGTTGGGCGGCCTGCGGCGCCGCTGTCGGCTGTGGAACGGCCGTTGGTTGCGGGATCGGGGTTGGTGGTGGCGGCGGTGCGGTGGGGATATTCTGGGCGATGGCAACCGCTGCCGTGTTCTCGGCATTTACCAACTGGCCAAAAACCCAACCAGTCTGGCCGTTAATCGTAATCTGCCACCAACCACCATCCGGGCTTTTTCCAATCACTGGAAAACGTTCGCCCTGGGCGGCCGCGCCTACAATCGCATAATTTGTGCCGGGACCACCGCGCACATTGATCTGGCTGTTGGCCACGACTTCGGCGGGCGCAGGTTTTGGCGTATCGGTGGCTTTGGGCGGGTCAGTTGGCGCCGGTGCAGGCGTGTCGGTTGGCGGTTCTTGGGCCACCGGTTGCCCAGACTGTCGCGTGTCGTTCTGTTGTGCGCCACTTTGTTGGGTTTGGGTTGTAGTATCGGTCTCGCCGGTAGTCTGTTGACCCTCTGGTGAAGGCGTAAAGGTCGGCATGGGCGTGCGCGTCGGTGGCGGCGGCTCGGCGGAAGGGCCGCAGGCAGCCAATACGAGCGCTAATGCGACTGTACTCCATAGCAAAGGGGATAAGAATTGTTTTTTATTGAACATAGATCAAGGACCTCGTGCAATTTATACGCATGTGCTAGGCCAGCGAATTAGATTCAGGCCAGTGAATCGGCCCATTTGGCAACGATAGATGCTGGTATAACTAGACGTGTGTAGGCAGGCTTCAATGCGATTTTATTGTCATTCATCTTGCGATATTTGGCAGAGAGCACTCAGTTTCGTCGGATGAATAGGCAACAATAAACATGAGTATAAGCGCAAATACGGTAAATCGTCTAAAAATTTATGCTCTATTATTAAAGGTTTAAGATTGGTTTCAGAGTATAGCACATCGTTCATAGGACGCCCAAATGCGCCGATTAGTTCCCTGCATGGTCTCTGTTATAGGGATAGACTCGCTTTAGGGGCGGCTGGGTCGTTTGCGCAGCGGCTGGGATGCCGGTTGTTCAAGCTTTTTGTTCTGGTGAATCCCCGGCGCGCCGATAATGCAATATTTGCACTTCTCTTTATCAAGCATACGCGTGCGCAACCAAGGTTCGATCTCGTCCAAATTGGCTGTGGTCGTGATCACGGTGGGTAATTGCGTATTATAGCGATAATTGAGCAATTGAAAGAGCTTTTCCTTGACCCACTGCGACGCGCTTTCGATGCCGAAATGATCTAAAACGAGCATTGGCACCTTCTTGATTTCGTCAAAGCGCTGGTCGTAGGATTTGTTCGACTGCGGGCTGAACGAGGCGCGCAAATAATCCATCAATTCGGGCACTTCAACAAAGATGATCTGGCTTAAGATTTGATCTTCTTCGTACTTGTTATTGGTCTTTTCCAGTTGATGATTGGCAATCGCCGCCGCTAAATGCGTTTTGCCACAGCCGCTTTCGCCTTGCAGCACGAACCACCCTTGGGGATCGTTGGCGTATTCTTTGCAGGCGTTGAGAATCTTTTGCAGATTCTCCTGTAAGCTTGTGTTTAATTCGGTGCGGCGCAAGGTGAAGTTCTCAAAACGTTTGTTGCGGTGCAAATTCAAAGCGCTGAGATCAAGCTGGCTACGACTCTCCCCGCTGCGGAAATCGGGCGCAATAATATGCAGTTGATCAACCAAGGCCACGTCCAGCAACCGGCTGCGCAGGCGTGGATCCAGATCATCAAGCAGTTGATTGGTTGTAATCACCGTTGGTAGCTGGGCATTGTAACGATGGTTGAGCAACTGAAACAGCTTCTCTTGGGCCCACGGTGTGCTGCTTTGCGTGCCCAGATCGTCGAGAATTAACAGCGGCGTGTTGCGCACCTGCTCAAATAAATTGTCATAGCTGGTCTCCTGATTGGGATTGTAGGCGGAGCGCAGATGATCCAATAGATCGGGCACCAGCATGAAGAGGGCGCTTTGACCGCTATTCAGACGCGCATTGGCAATCGCGGCAGCCAAGTGCGTTTTGCCGCAGCCATAAGTGCCAGTGAGCAACAGCCAGCCGTGCGGCTCTAGCGCATAATTGCGGCATTTTTCAAAGACCATGCGCAAGTTGTTGATCTCTTGCGGCGAAAGGTGTGAAGGTTGGGGCACAAAGCTATCAAACGTCAGCCGTTGCAGCACATCTAATTGACCGATCGATTGCAAAGCGCGCGCCCGGCGATCCTGCTGTTGTTGCTGCCGGCATTGGCAAGCGATGGCTTTGCCAAAATCAGGATGACCCAGGGGCAAGTCGGCCATAATAAAGCCGACGCCGCCACAAATCGGACAGACTGCCGCCTTCGCTTTTACAGGTTTTTTTTCGTTGTTATGCCCATTCATTTGGCTCATGCGCGTTACTTTGCCAGTTAGATCGTTTTCGTGTGACGCAAACTCGTTGACACGTTGGTTGCTTGCCTTGTGCGGCGTCGATAATTTAGCCGATGACGATGTCGGAGTATTCGTCGGGGATGTAATCTTGCCGTTGCCGTTCTGTAGAATTTCGTCTAGGCTCTTCATGGCTACCCGTATCCTTGCCTTCTGTTTCCCACCGCTTCAAAATTGCCTGGATATAGCGCAAGTTACGCTTGTTGCGGCTGACCCCAATCTCAAATGCTTCATACACCCAATCGGGCGCATAAGTTTTTTCCATGTCGCGCAACTGATCGGCGATCAGCGGCGTCATCAGGCCAATGTTCTGTTCATAGAGCGTAAAAATATTTGGACGTTCAACGCGTAAGCGCGCTTCTTCGGGAATCACCGGCTGCAATTCTTGCAATTTGCCCTGCCGGATCAACGCCATCGTCTGCCGCCCCTTGACGGTGTTGATGAAATACCAATCCTCTGTGACGACACCCGCCGGCGAATCTGTGTCAATTTCCAGGCGCAGCAAGGTGTTACGGGCCACCGCACGCTGGATCGCATCTTCCAGCGTTGCCTGTGAGGTCCGCAACTGACTAGCCAGATTCAGGCTGGCGAGTAAGGTGGCATCCTTGCGCAGATCATCACCGCGCACATAGCGCAATTCGCCGCTCTGTTCATTCAGCAGCCAAAAGCAATGCAACGTTAGCTTCAACTCGGCCAGGTCATCGATCTGCGGCAGCAGATCGGTGAAAAAGTGATCTGGAATGATCACCGGGCGCATTTTAATATCGGGAAAGCCAATAAAGCCGGATGGTTTATAGGACATGGTGATTGATGGGTTAGGATTGATGATTGATAGAAAATGCGGCCTCACCCCCAGCGCCCCATTGGCGCTCCCCTCTCCTGAACGGTAAAGCTGTTTCAGAAGAGGGGAGCAACGCAACAGGCGCGAGGATGAGGCTCCGTAACTCCCCGTTATTATACCAATATCAGTATTCCAGTTCTGTGCGTTGAATCTCCAAATCGCGGAATTGGGTCAACTCTTTGCGGAAATAGAGACTGATCGTGCCGGTCGAGCCGTGGCGATGTTTGGCCACAAGCACATCGGCAATATTCTGGCGGTCGGTGTCTTCGATGTAATAATCTTCCCGATAGATAAATAATACCACGTCCGCGTCCTGTTCGATCGATCCACTTTCGCGTAAATCCGAAAGCATCGGTCGCTTGTCCGACCGCGCTTCTACCGCACGACTGAGCTGACTAAGCGCAATCACCGGCACATTTAACTCGCGCGCCAGCGACTTGAGCGAACGGCTGATGTAGCTGATCTCCTGCTGGCGATTTTCGTTGCGTCCGTTACCGCCGGCCTGCCCCGTCATCAACTGCATGTAGTCGATCAGGATCATGTCCAGCCCATGCTCGGCATAGAGCCGGCGCGCTTTGGTGCGGATCTCGGTGACGCTGACCGCTGGTGTATCATCAATAAAGATACTCGTGCCAGCCAGCATATTAGCCGCTTCGAGCAAGATCGGCCACTCTTCTTCTTGGATTGCCCCCATGCGCAACCGATGACTGTCAATCCCCGCTTCCATCGACAAGAGCCGCTGCACCAACTGTTCATTGCTCATTTCTAAGCTAAAGACCGCGGCGCGTGCGCCATAACTTTTTGCCGCGTTCTGGGCGATCGAGAGACCGAACGAGGTTTTGCCCATCCCCGGCCGGCCCGCCAAAATAATTAAGTCGCTCTTTTGCAGGCCACCCAACATGCGGTCGAGCATAGTAAAGCCGGTGGGCACACCCATCAGCGTATCTTGGTTGCGGGCCAAAAAATCGATGCGCTCGACCACGTTCGACATGATCGCGCGGATCGGCATCAAATCACGGTGGATGCGGCTTTCGCTGACGCCAAAGACAATCTGTTCCGCCCGATCCATCACCTCGTCGACATCTTGGCTTTCGTCGTAGGCCAGTTCGGCGATTTTGCCCGCCGCCGAGATCAGCCGGCGCAGCAAGGCCGCCCGCTCGACAATCCGCGCATAGTGGTCCACGTACATCGCCGTTGGCGTGGTGCTGATCAGATCAGTCAGATAGGCCGGGCCACCGATCTCTTCGAGTTGGTTGCGCCGTTCCAGTTCGTCGACAATCGTGACAAAATCGAGCGGCTCGCGTTTCTCGTTAAGGGCCAGCATGGCTTCGTATAGCCACGAGTGGCGCTCGCGGAAGAAATCTTCCGGGCGCAGAAAATTGGCCACTTTGATAATCGCATCCGGGTCGATCATCAACGAACCGAGCACGGCGCGTTCCGCCTCCAAATTCGCAGGGATACTTTTTACAGGTGCTTCAAAATTGCTCATAACTTATCAACCGGAGCTCAAAGTGGTGATTTTTGCGGACAAAAACGGCGACGCTGTCTGGGTAACAGCCTCGCCGTTTTTGCTTACTGTACAAACGCTGGGTACAGATTTAGTTGCCGAGCAGGTTGTCTAGGTCTAACCCTTCGACAAAGTCTTGGAAGGCGCCCAAATCTTCTGGGGATGCATCTTCGCCTTCGGCAGGGGTTTCACCTTCGTTCAGACTTACTTCTTCTTCGGGTTGCATGCTGGCCTGATCCATGACTTCGTCCGCCACATAAATGGGGGCGCTGACACGGACAGCCAGTGCAATCGCGTCGCTGGGACGGCTGTCGATTTCGACCGTGTTGCCGTCCACATCGAGGACAATGCGGGCAAAAAATGTACTTTTTTCTAAATCGTTGATCAAAACATGTAATACTTCACCATTTAACGTTTCAATCACATTTTTAAGTAAATCATGGGTCAAAGGTCGCGGTACATCCATGCCTTGCAATTGCAAGGTGATTGCCTCGGCTTCAAATGGCCCAATCCAGATGGGCAAGAAACGCTCCCCACCCTCTTCTCGTAGCACCACAATGCGATTAGTCGACATTAAACTGGCGCGAATACTTTCGATGGTCACTTCAATCATTTTTGTTCTCCCGCGGCCCTTCGGAGCACTAGCGCGGCACAGTCTATTAATTATTTCACAATTAATTATTTTCGTCACGGATAACAAACTATAAACCCGCTACGATTATAACACACTTAGCCTTCCATGCAAAGTGGGTTTTTCTACCATCGACAGTTGAAATGTCAAAAGGGCCGGTAATTAGGTTTACCGGCCCTTTTGGGGGGTGAAATGAAAGATGATTTTATAATTAGGAGACAGGGAGAGGGGGAGACAAGGACATTTACCTCTGCCTCTTCCCCTCTATGCTGTGCCTTTATGGCTCAACTGGATGCCAGGGGTAACCTCGGCAAAATCTTCCTGGAAGATGGTCAACCCCCTGACATCCGGTTGACCCGCCTTTATTTGGTGATGAGCGGCAAAAAGATGTTTGGACTGGTGGCTGTCGTCTTCATTTGGAGAAAGTCCGGCGTACCATTTCCATCACTATCCAGCGGATGCAAAGGATCCGGCCCTACTTGGTCGTGATCCGCTACGCCATCACCATTTGAATCCAGATCTAGATAATTGGCAATGCCGTCACCATCGGGATCACTCGCGCCTTCGATGGTGTCAGGAATGCCGTCGCCATCGGTGTCTATATAAGCCGTGCTGGTCGCGGTGCCGACCACATTGGCCCCCATTGCTGGATTGGTCGCCACCACCACCACCTTATCGGTTACATCTTTGGTTAAGATCGTAGGACCCGAGCGTAAGGCGAATTGACGGGTTTGCAAGAATTCACTGGTCAGTTTTATTTCGCTGCCCGGCACAATGGTCACCGGTACCGTTACGGGATTCTCCGCGCCGCTTTGGCCACCAATGCCGTCCTGTGTGTTGACAACCATAACCTGGGTCAAGGTTACATCGCCGGTGTTCTTCAACATCAAGCAGTAATAGATCGGCGTGTTCGGCGCCACAATCAAAAGATTGTTCATGGCACAGCTATTGACCACGTCACCCACGGTTAGTTGAAGATCGATAGCCGGATGGATCGAGACAACCGTGTTGGTAAAGGTGCAGGTGACAACTTGGCCTGGGTCGAGCACCGCGGTGATCGTGTCGCTGCCACTGGCGCCAGTGCTACACATGGCGGCAATGCTGTAGCCATTCTTCAGCGTTTCGGCCAATGTGTAACTACCGGCCGGCAATGAAAAGCCTTGTGCGCCACCAGCGGCTGGAATCGTAAAGGTGCCGCTCGGGCCCACCAATGCCCAATCACTAGTCGGCGCTGCGCCGACTATAGCGGCATTGACAATCAGTGTGCCAGGTCGATCCGTAGCAGTAAAGGTGCAGGTGACATTCTCGCCGGGTTTTAGAGTGACGATGACGCCATTCGTGCCACTGGCGTTGTTGCTACAAGCCACATGCCCCTTATAGCCATTTTTACTCGTCTCACTGATGGTATAGGTGCCGGCCGTTGGCGTAAAGTGTTGCGTGCCACCAATGGCCGGGATGGTAAACGCACCAGTAGAGCCCGTGAAGGCCCAATCACTATCCGGTGCAACGCCATCAACCAGTTGAACTACGGTCAGGGTGGCAGCTTGTGCCGTCGCTGTGAAGGTACAGGTGACCGTATCGCTCGGCTTGAGGCTGATACTTACCAGATTGTTGCCACTATTGCCGTTGCTACAGGCAACCGTTGTTGTATAGCCACTCTTCGCCGTTGCCGCAAAAGCATAGTTGCCGGTAGGTAAGGAAAAACTCTGCGTGCCGCCAGTCGCGGCGAGGGTGAAAGCACCGTTCGGGCCAGTGAATTGCCAATTGCTGCTCGGTGCGCTGCCGTTTACTTTTTGGAGGATCGTCAATGTCGCTGGCTGTGTGGTATCCGCAAAGGTGCATTTGATCGTTGTGCCCGGTTGTACATTGATCACAACACTATTGCTGCCGCTGGCCCCATTATCGCAAGTGACCAGGCTAACATAGCCATTTTTTACAGCTTCAACAATAGTGTTAAGACCGGTTGCAACGGCGAAACTGGTGGTGCCGCCCGATGCGGGAACGGTAAACGCCCCATTAGGCCCAGTAAACTGCCAGGCGCTCTCCGGCGCAGCACCGTCGACCGTCTTGATCACCGTGATCGAACCGGGTTGCGCACTGCTGGTAAAGGTGCAAGTGACATTATCGCCAGCCTTCAAGTTGATAATCACATCATTGTTGCCGATGGCACCATTCGTGCAGGTCGCCGCCGTGCTATACCCAACCTTCGCCGTCGAGGATAGGGTATAACTACCGGCATTCGCACTGAAATTTTGTGAACCACCGCTAGCGGCCAGGGTAAAAGCACCCGCCGGACCGCTAAGCGTCCACGCGCTGCTGGGGGCCGCGCCGATGACCGTCGCCGCGATCGTTAGTGTCACCGGCTGGGCGGTATTGGTAAAGGTGCAGGTAACATCCTCACCTAAGCTAACCGTCAGCGTGACACTGGCAACCCCGTTGACGTTGTTGCTGCAAGCCACCGCCGCCGTGTAGCCAATTTTGGGGGTCTCGGCAATCGCATAGCTGCCCGCCGCCACCGTGAAACTTTGCGCGCCGCCATTTGGTTGCAGCGTAAAGGGCGTATTGGGCCCGTTGAAACCCCAGTTATCGGTCGGTGCCACACCAACCACATTATTGATAATATGGATCGTTGCGAGTTGCGCCGTGTTGGTAAAGGTACAAATAATGTCTCGACCAGGGCGAAGATTGACCGTGATGCTATTGGTGCCCGTTGTCCCATTGTCACAGGTTGTGGCCACCGTATAGCCATTTTTGACCGTCTCTGCGATCACGTAACTGCCGGCGTCTAGGAGTGAGAATTTCTTACTACTGCCGGTCGCCGTGAGGCTAAAGGCGCCAACCGAGCCGGTGAATTTCCAAGAGGTAGCTGGTGGCACGCCAACCACCTGGTTGATAAGCTTGATCGAACCTGGTAACGCCATGTTGGTAAAGGTGCAGATGACCGTCTGTCCTGCTAATGGAATGACCCCAACACGATTGGCCCCACTTGCGCCATTATCACAACTAACAACAGGCGTATAACCACTTTTGGTGGTTTCCGTAAACGTGTATGTACCGCCTGCCACGACCTCGGTGAAAACCTGCGTGCCGCCACCCGCAGCCGGTAGTGTAAACGCTGTGTTGAGCCCATCAAATTGCCAATCGCTCGTTGGCGCCATACCGACGACACTGTTAACGATCTGAATGGTGCTTGGCTGAGCCGTATCGGTAAAGGTGCAGGTGACATTGTCCCCATCCTGCAGGGTCAGATGAACTTCTGGCTCAATGGGACCATTGCCACAGTCGACCGTCATGGTGTAGCCAGGTTTGGACGTTTCGGTCAGCGTATAATCACCAGGATCCAGAGTAAGGTTTTGTGAACCGCCAGCTGCCGTGATCGTGAAAGGGCTAGTTGGCAAAATAGAGAATTCCCAATTTGTAGTCGGTATCCCACCGACTACAAATTTGTTGATCGTCAGCGATGCTGCTGGTAATGGATCTTCATTTGAAACCGCCAACGATTTGGCATAAAGTGGCGCTGGTATGAACGTAATGGCGACGATACTACATAGCAGGAAAATAAGTGAGAGATGTCCGAATTTTTGTTGTAAATAGTTGATCATTGTGTAATACTCCGATGAGTGTGCAGAAGGACGGCTAGACGAATTTAGAATTCACCTACGCACAGCGTAACATAATTTTCTTAATAAATACTTTCAACTAGCTTTCGTTAAGCTTTCATTCAGGTTACAATGTATCCAGTAATCTTCGTTCGATTGATTGGTTGTTTGCTGGGCCAGGCCACCGATTAACTTTGCAACCAGGACTTCCGTAATTTGAATTTTCGGATGGCGTGGGTTATACTCACGAAACAGTTTCGGGGCGTAGCGCAGCTTGGTAGCGCGCTTCGTTCGGGACGAAGAAGTCGGAGGTTCAAATCCTCTCGCCCCGACTGCAAAATCAGCGAGTTTATACAAAAAGCCGGTGGCTGACTAAGTTTTTAGTCAGCCACCGGCTTTTTCTTAGCCTAAAAGGCGCAGCTCAGAGACCGCCGAATGAATACGGCGTCAAAAACCCGAAATGTCTCTTTGCCAATCTCGTCACAGAGCCGGGTGGCGCGCTCCAACATCTGGTCAAAGAGAATGCGACTGTTGACGCGGCGCAGAAAGACCAGATTACAGATCTCAGGTACATCACTTCGTCTGTCGGAAAATGGTTACACCCTACAGACCGAAAATCGCAGCCAGAGGGTTCAGTATCGCTCCGCCACTAACGGTAGCAACCCACGATTATCTTCAATTGCCAGAATGATCGTCATTGCGCTCCCGCCTGTGCCATTATCGGTAGGCATACTGTAAACAGCGTTCCAACATTAACCTGGCTCTCCACCATAATGCTCCCCCCATGTAGTTCAACTGCTTCCTTGGTAATGGTCAAGCCCAAGCCGGTGCCGGAAATTACCCCTACATTGTTCGCCCGATGAAACGGTTCAAACAAATGGTTCAAGTCGGCGGATGGAATGCCAATCCCTTCATCCCGTATTTGTATGATCACGGAGTCTCCCCTGCGGTTTAAACGGAGCTGAACGATTTTATCTTCAGATGAATACTTTAGCGCGTTTGACAGCAGGTTTGTGACAATATGCCGCATTAGTTTTTTGTCCAGTTACACCCTCCCCAGCGCATCGTCACAGCTGTAGGCAAGCCGATGGCTGCCATCGGGCCGGCTCTGAAATTCGTCAAGGATGCTGTGGCCGAGTGCATCCAGATCGAACCAAACTGGATTGAGTTCCGTGCGCCGCGTCTCTAACTCTGCCAATTGCCGCATATCCTCCATGATCCGCGCGCCGGCAATGTTGCTTAAGCAAAAGCGGTGGTTGAGATCCTTAATGCAAATACCAGCCGGTATGGTATCAATCAGGTTGCGTTCTTCGGCCAGCGCCGTTTGGGCCTGTTTGCGCTCGGTGATGTCGCGCAACGTACAGACGAAACGCGCTGTGTCTGTCATCGCCGCCGTGATGGAACTAATGCTCAATTCTGCCTCAAATAGCGTACCATTTTTACGATAGCAGCGCATTTCAACTTGTTGAACGATCTGTTCGCGGGCCGCCATTGCAATGGTATTCCGCACGCGCAGCACATCCTCCGTATCAATTAAGCCGTATAAGGTGGGGTTCCAACTGCATGCGGGAACGCTGCCCAGATATCGCGCCCAAGCACAGTTTTACGCTGCCGCCCCCAAATCTCCTCCGTTTTACGATTGATATACGTAAGCCGCCAGTGTTTATCGACGGCGTAAAGCGCATCGCTCATGCCCTCAAGGATGTCGGTTATCTGGGCGGCCTGGAGCGTTGCCACCGGGGCGCTTGGTCTACCTTCGGGCTGATTCGTGAACTGTTCTTGCGATTCATTCATGTGGATATGCATCATGGCTTTTAGGTTCTACATATCAGTGGGGATGGCTTTAAATAAAAATACCCACTGTAAAGCATCAGTAGGTGAGTAATTCCAGTCTAGCATAAACCCCAAGTATTTTGTATCCGCAAATCCACGTAAATCTGCCTCGGTCGGCAAAGTACTCCAGGCAAAGCCGGTTGCTACCTAGTCAAGGAGCAACGGGTTTGGCGATGCGCTAACCTACCGCGATGAAAGGGCTGGGTTTGCCTTTGCTTATCCCACATCATGGATGTTGGCTGGCAGCCCACAACCGGGCGCACGCGGCTATGTGATACAACTGACCTCATGGTCACACGTGCCCGGTGATATCACGGCGGAGACACCGCCCGGCGGGTCGCGCCTGGATGTTTCTGTACTAGACTGGAGCCGAAGAACGATCTGGCGGTCTTTTCTGATATACGCAAGCAGGCGTAGACAGCTTCGGGGATGAGCATTGTGGCTGAAGAACCCCAGCGGCTAACCGGTGATCACCCGGCCACGCATTTTCTGATTGCTTCACCAGGTAGCCCTGAGCAAGGCTTCTTTTTGCTCACAACCGTCGGCGATCAAATATCTCACCCTAAGCGGTTCCGGCGATATAGCGGCATTGGACGCAATTGCGCAAACCCTACAAATTCAGCAATAGGTAGTGCGCGATTTGCTGTCTAAGCCGATCCGGTCACCTGAAACCGGCGTGGAAGGTTAGCTAAAACTTCCTATGGGCCAGCGGTGAGATCCGCGTAGTGCAACAAGCCCGGCTTAGCGGCTAAAAGCACGCACCTACGCATGATTTTGTTCGGCAAACACTGGATCCTTATTTCATTGAAATGGCCTAAACAACTCACCTTACACCCATGGCAGCGTAGGGGCGTGATTGATCACGCCCGCGGGATAACCAACGCGGGTTGGCGACAGCACCCAGCGGTTAAAGTCCGCTGAACCCGACCCCATGCACCTTTGCCGCCCATTTTAACGCGGTGGCCTGATTTTATTGCGTTGGATATGACTGGGCGTGATTGATCACGCCCCTACGCTGCCATGGGTGCGTTGCCAACCACATACCCTTCCCCAATGATTTAGTTTACAGTGTGCCAAATATGAGCCAAATTTTCTAGTAATGATACGATCAACGCATTTTCAACGGTCTAATAGTATACTTAGCTTTAGCGCGAGGCAGGGCGATCTACTTTGCCATCGCTTGTGCGCTTTTGTTCTTTATATTATCGCATCTGATCTCAAGGAGAACCCCCATGAAGCACCCCGGTATGACTGCAACTCGTACGCCCTTTTTAAGGACAATCATTTTATGTCTAGCCAGTACTTGTCTATTCGCCTTGCTCTTCATCACCCAAAAGGTGCGCGCCGCAGACACGCCGAACGCACCCGATAATCTGGGCAGTATTAGCGGTGTAGTGACCGACACAACTGGCGCGCCCATCGCGAATATGGATGTGTTTCTCTATTCGTCAACCAGCGGTTACAGTTATAGTTCTTATATCGCCAAAACAAAAACGGATCTGAACGGTGTCTATCATCTGTCCTTGCTCCCGCCGGGCATCTATTTGTTGCAATTGCATGATCCCGACAACCATTATGCCGCGCAATGGTATGCCCATAGTTTATTCAAAGCCCAGGCCACGGAGGTTATCGTGGCTGGCAATCAGATCACTGGCGTGAATATCGGCCTAACCTTAGGTGGGCACCTGACGGGTACGGTGACTGTGCAACAGGCCGGCCCTGCTACGGGCGGCTATGTTAGCCTCTATACGCAGCAGGACGGTCAATGGCAGGCGTTAACAACAAACCCCATCTCAAATACAGGTCAATATGTGTCTGATGCTCTATTGCCCGGCGTCTATCGCATTTGTGCGGCTTTTCAGGTCGTAGGCGCAGGCTATGCCTTGACGGGTTGTTATGGAGGGCCAGATGTGGCGCATGCCACAGACGTCTCCCTGCTATCGTCGGAAAGCAAACCCGATCTAAATTTTGACATCGGTGAAGGCGAGTTTAACGGGGTGCTCAGCGGGGTTGCCAGTGGGGATATGGCGCCGCGTGCCGGCATTAAAGTCACAGCCTATGCCGATAATTTCTATGGGCCGTCCGTGTTTGTTTATAATTTCACAGATGCCGCCGGTCGTTACACGATTGGTGGGCTGGCAGAGGGTCGTTACCGCCTGCGTTTTTCTGATCCTGCGGGGGTTTATGCCACGACCTATTACACGAATTTCCAATTTTTGGATGCCGCTACGTCGATTGTCCTAAGCGATAGCCAGGTGATTTCCAATCTCAATGTGACTCTGCCGCACGGTGGCGCGCTCCAGGGTAATGTGCATCTCTATACTGGCACACCGGTGTCCAATACATATGTAGCGCTTTTGAAACAAACGGACATTGGTTTCGGGTTCGCCTGGCGCCTGACAGAGTTTTATACGGCCACAGACGCGGTGGGTAACTATACGTTTCACGGCTTATGGCCAGGCATCTATCGTGTGGGAATTCAATGTTACGCCTACTATGAAAACCCTTGTAGTGAATATTATGGCTCTAAGTTGGATGCTGTGTCCGCTAAAGATGTCGTTGTACAGGGCGACCAAACAACGGCGGGGATTGATGTGACGTTCGGCATCGAAAATCCAATCTTCCTGCCTGCCATCATGCTCACACCGTGCGATTTACTCTGCAAATTAGCTGATCCAACCGACATCACAGGTAGCTTCAAGACGTTGCTGGCGGCTTTACACGCAACGGGGCTGGACCGCACCCTCCGCAGCCCTGGCACCTTTACCCTCTTTGCGCCCACGGATGCGGCCTTTGCTAGCTTGCCCAAAGGCGCGTTGGAACAACTGATGGCTAACCCAAGCGGTCAATTAACCGATATCATGGGCTATCATATCTTGAATGGTAGCTGGTCGTCAGCGGTTTTTCAGTACCTCTCACCCACGCCTACGCTGCAAGGGAAATCGGTCAAATTTACCGTCGACGGGGATAGCATCAAAGTGAATGAAGCCAACCTGATCGTTAAAGATATTTATGTGTCCGATGGTGTGATTCATGTGATCGACCGTGTGCTGATTCCACCAACCGAATAAACCTGGAACGTTAGCTTGCAAAGCGCTTTGCATCCATAACCAAAGTAATGATGCCACAAGGCTAAAACAAAAACGCCAGGTCATTCCTCAACCTGGCGTTTTTATTTTGCCCCCTAGCTACGACCAAGCTATCCAGCTAGTCTGTGCATTAGTGATAGGCCACGGTGACAATTTCATGCCTTATGAAGGGTAACCAAGATTTTAGCCCCTCATACAGGCCATAATCGCGGTTACTCTGGTTTGTAATGACTGGGTAGGCCGCTGGAGGCAATATCTGAACTGTTTCACACCAGGGCTCATCGCTGTTTGCAAATGTATAATGGCCGCTGCTATCGGTGAAGGTAGAAGTACAGAAGGCGAATCGTCTATGGGGCAACGTCCCCCATAGTTCAACCTTAACGCTGCCCAGCCCAGGTTCTTCCCCATCCACTTGCCCGTTATGATTTTTATCATGCCAAACCAGGCCACTGATCTGTGCCTTGTCAATGAAGGGCAGCCAAGATTTTATGCCCTCATACAAACCATAATCGCGGTCACTCTGGTTTGTAATGACTGGATACTCAGCCGGGGGGTATACCTGAACCGATGTACAGTTGGGGGCATTTTCATTATTAAAATCGTAATGGCCGCTGCTATTGGTGAGGGTAAAAGTGCAGGAGGCGGAAGGTACACTCGAAGGCGGCTCCCAAAGTTCAACCTTAACACCAGCCAGACCAGGCTCTCCCTCATCCACTTGACCATCATGATTTACATCGTGCCAAACCAAGCCACTGATGAGCGCCTGCGGTGTCTCCCGCCGACGTTTTTCCGGTTTTGCCGTGATCGGCACAACTGGCTGGGCGGCCAGGGTCTGTTGTGTGGCCAATAACAGAGGAAGCAAAAGTGTAAAGCAGGTGAGCAACAGCATATACTTCTTCATGTGATGATCCTCCAGCAAGATTTCTAGCTTTTTGCAAGTATAAACGGCTCAAATTATATTTTTTAGGGTTAGTTGGTCTGGAAAGGATCAGGACTAAGCGCGTATATAAATAAATTGCGCGATTGAAGAGCAGGCACGAAGGTCTGCTGCACCCAGACTCCTGGCGTTGCGTGCTCTCCGCTTATTGGTCCAACGTTTAAGATGTTCCTCTATAAGAATAGCATTGCGCTGCACGCTAGGCAAACTAATCATCAAAATGGTGTGCCCAGTACATGCGAGAGGGCACAGCGAGAATTTCTCTGCACCCTTTGCGCCCTCTGCGGTTCACTAAGTTTTGACTGGTAACATAGCCCCACGCTCAAGACCTAAAATCAGCCCCTGCTTCCATTACCAGCTTGGAATTGGAGCCTGTAACCCGCCTTCGATCCAGAGAAATTGCCCATTGATCGTTGCGGCGTCATCATCCAACAACTTGAGGACCAAGTCCACGGTTTTTTCTGGTGGATCGCCGCCGGTCTCGCCCACCCAGCGTGCCCAATTTCGGTAGCCATCTGCAGCCGCGCCCAGTTTTTCGGCCTGTTCCCGAATATCCGCCCACATCTCGGTTTTGACTTCGCCAGGGTGGATTACGTTGGCGGTCACGCCTGTGCCAGCAATTTCGGCGGCGAGATGGCGCGTGAATTGATTGAGCGCAACCTTGCTAGTGGCATAGGCGCTGTTGGATGGCCCAGGCGTGTGCAGAGCCGCTGCCGATGATACGCTGATGATGCGCCCCCAACCCTGATCGATCATGCCGCCCACAAACGCGCGGCAGGTCAAATAGGGTGCAATGGTGTTGGTTTGCAGCGTTTCGATCCACGCAGCAGGATCGCTATCCTTGATCAACTGGACTGGGCCAAAGATCCCGGCGGCATTAATCAGGATCGCTGGCGGACCAAACTGGTTGAGAATTTGCGCCTTCAACTGCTCAACTGCCGCCGGTTCGCAGATATTTGCCGGCAAAACCGTCGCGCGGCCACCGCTCTGCTCAACCGTAACCGCGGTTACGCGCAATTGCTCCGCCCCACGCGCCACCAAGACAACTTGGGCGCCGGCGTGGGCCAATCCCACCGCCACGGCGCGACCAATTCCGCGGCTCGCGCCGGTTACAACCGCTACCTTACCACTCAGTTGCTGCATTTTCTTTCCCCTTATTGTTAGGCATAAAGGCGCGCCCAATATGAAAGCGCCTGGTTTTGGGTACGCTGCTGTTTGATGTTGGATTTATGCGCATAGGAAAGCTACATCTAGGTTTGCGTGAATTCTTCTACGAATTACCTGAACGGAATTTTAGCAGATGCGCCGGGATGCCGCCAAGTCGGCTTGCGGCATCAGCCTTCGTATTTTTGAATTGAGACTGGCTTGCATTTTGGTGAGTCAAATGGAGCGACGAACAATCCTTCCGGGAAGGGTATTTTCGACCGGTTACTGAACGAATCAAGCCTTCTCGGAAGGTAGTAGACCACCAATCGATCATTCATGTAGGATCTTCCGGGAAGCGGGCAGGCACCCGCTGGTTAACGGAATTGACTTTGACCGCTTCCCGGAAGATTTTTTTCCCTAGAAGCTGGGATGCCCCCTGCATTTTTGATGGATTGACAACCTGCAAGCCGCATGCTACAATATGACCGGTCATGTGATCGATCACATGACCGGTCATATTAATTTTACCCCACGATAGTGCGTATTTTTCTATACCGATAACCTGACGTTTTTGTCTATTCGTTGGCAAGCCGTGCCTGCACTTCATGCATACGCGATTAACCATTTGACTGCGATCTGTCTCAAAAAGAAGGGGAGTACACCGATGAGCAATTCACTTTCGCTGGTTGCATATCCCGACCTCGCCAGCCAGGTGAAGGCGATGGAAGAGGATGGTTACGCCTATCTGCCTGGCGTCCTTAACGCAGCGGAGATTGCCGAACTGCGGGCGGCGATGGATGGTTTAGAGGCTATTCCCGCTAGTTTTGACCGGCATGACAAGCCCGAACAACATGGGTTTTTGAATAAGAGCATCAACAATGCCTTTAATCGCGACCCCGTGTTTCTGCCCTATGTGGACCGACCGGGCGTGGTTGAGATTGCCGAAACAGTGCATGGCAGTGACTGTCATATCATTGGTATGACGGCCTGGATGACGGGCCCCGGTCGCCCCGACCAGCAGTTGCACGCCGATTGGCAACCGATCACCCTGCTGGCCGCGGTCATGGACGATCCGCAGGTGAAAATTCCGATCTATATTTCAACGGCCCATTTCTATCTGGATGATATCTCTGAAGAACTAGGCCCCACCCAGTTTATTCCAGGTAGCCATCGCGCCGGGCGCGCCCCGGATGGTGATATGACCTATAAAGGCATTGGCCCCCAAAATATATTGTGCAAAGCCGGCGACCTTGTGATCTTTCGTTGCGAAGTCTGGCATCGCGGCACGGCCAACCGCAGCCAACGGACGCGTTATCTGTTGCAGGTGCATTATGCCCAGCGTATGATCACCCAAAAGTTTCCGCCCTATCTCAATCGTTTTCAATTTGATCAAACAATCCTGGCTAGCGCGACGCCTCGGCAACGGCGCTTGCTTGGGGATCATAAACATTCTAACTACGATTAATCGTGTCAAGCATAAAACCAAACCCAGCCACTATGCGCCCAGCCACTATGCACGATGTCGCCGAATTGGCAGGTGTCTCGAAACAGACGGTTTCCACGGTTCTCAACGGCAAACCAGGCATCACTGTGGAGACCCAAGAACGTGTGCTGAAAGCTGTGGATACGCTTGGATATCGCCTGGATAAAGTCGCCCGCAGTTTGCGCACTGGCCGGACGCGCACGATTGCGTTGGTGGTCTCGGATATCTCCAGTCCCTTTATCGGGCGGCTGGCGGTGGCCGCCGAAGATTATGCCACTGCTGCTGGTTATAGCCTTGTGCTGCACAATACACATGATGATGTCGAACGCGAAGTTACCTATTTCAGCGTGGCGGTTGAGCGCAAAGTGGACGGCGTTGTTTTTATCTCGACCGCCGACCAAAGTCCTGGGCTAGAGCTTTTGCGCACGCGTGGTATCCCGGCGGTGGCAATTGATCGAATTCCTGAACCCTATACCGGGCCAGCCGTTATGTTGGATAACATCAAAACTGGGCGTCTGGTGGCCGAACATCTGCTGGCGCTCGGCCATAGGGATGTGGCCCACATTAGTGGCCCGCTCATCGTGCGGATGGCGCGTGAACGCTGGCAAGGTTTTTACGAGACAATTGTCGCCCAGGCGCAGACGCCATCACCGTTGGTCGAGATGGCAGGCGGGTGGGATTACCTGGATGGGTATCTGACCATGCAGCGCATTCTTGCCAGCAAACGCCGCGTAACCGCGATCTTTGCGGCTGGCGATGCCTTGGCGATTGGCGCCATGCGTGCGATTCACGCCGCCGGTTTGCGGGTGCCGGCTGACATCGCGATGGTGGGTGTAGACGACATCGACAGCGCAGCTTATCAAAACCCGCCGCTGACAACCGTGCGCCAATCGATTACGGAATTGGCCCAACTCGGTTTGCAATTATTGTTCGATCTCCTGGCGGGCAAAGCGCCAACACCGCTGGAAATTATCATGGATCCGATTCTGGTAGTGCGCGAGTCTACTGCGCGCTCGAAGGGATAAGGGGATGCCAAGGTACCTGTTTTGTGCGCTATGAAGAATCCGTTTGTAGACAGGTGTACAAGTAGATATGGTCACAAGGAATGTCTACCTTTTACCGTGTTTATTTGTATACCTGGGTTGAAGTAAGGGTATGTTTTGTGTACGCTTCATTAACAAAGGGGGAATCAATGGTAAACGCAGCAATGTCGAGACGATCATTCTTAAAAGCCATCGGGACTGTGACCCTTGGCGCAAGTTTGGGGGGCGCTTTGGCCGCCTGCCAACCAGCGGTTGTACCAGCCGCGGGCAGTAAAGTGGCCGCCGCACCAAAACATTTGATCACCTATTGGGGTGGCTGGACGCCGACGGAAAGCATGGCACTCAGTGACGATAACCCAACACCGCACAACAAACTCGTCGCCGTGCTTGACGCCTTTAAGGCCCAGCGACCCGGTGTCGAAGTTGAATGGATCCGCGTACCCGCTGGGACGAAGAGTCGCGAATGGACGATTGCCCAGCAAACCGCTGGCACCATTCCTCATATCGTGCCGCAAGCCACCTGGCAAACCAAAGATGATGTGGACAAAGATTGGTGGTTGGATATCACCCCCTACTTTGAGCAACCGAATCCCTTTATCTCCGGCAGTGATCCGGGCAGCAAGCGCTGGATCGATCAGTTCTACCCCATCCCCACCGACGAGACCAAAATCCACGATAAATATTACAATGTCGTCTTTGGGTTGATCACTACCTTCTTCTATTACAATGTAGATTGGTTCAAGAAATTGGGCTTAGAAGCGCCCACGAGTTACGCCCAATTCTTGGATGTTTGTAAGGCCTTTAAACAAGAGGGCGTCAATGCCTATGGGGGCTGGACTGGTCCAGTTGAGGACACTGACCACTGGTATCGCATCCAACTGGGTGGTATGCTTATGGCCAAGGATATTGAGCCCAAGGTCAACCCCGACCGCAATACCGCCACCTTTGAAGAGGTGGCATGTGCAATCGATTCTAAGGTCTACAATCCACGCTTGCCCCAATATCAGGAGTGGATGCAATTGTGGAAACAGAATGTCCCCTATCGCTCGCCCGATTGGCCGACGCAGGCAACGGACACCCACACCAATTTCCTCAAAAAGGTGGAGCCGATCATGGAAAATGGCACCTGGTCGCTGCCCCGGTTACTGACCGATCCACTGGTCGATTTTGAGTGGAGCGCCTTCTTCGCCCCAGCGCTGACCAAAGAGAGCAGCCAATTTGTCAGCGATCCGCCCACCCAAGCCTGGCCAATCGGTGGGCCGGTGGGTGACCAATATGCGATTGCTACGCGCGCTGATAAAGACGGATTGCTGAATGAGACATTGGATCTGCTGCGCTGGATGTCGGTGCCGGATAACCTGCATACGGTGCAGGGTGAGATCAACACCTCGATCCCGAATGTCAAAAATGTGGCCGTTGACCCGCGTTTCAAAGACTCGTATGACAAGCTGACTTCTAAGATCGGTGAAAGCCAGATGTTTGCCTATGAGGAAGACAAGATGGATGACGAAGCTTCCGCCGCGATTGGTCAAGCCTGGCGTGCCTATCAGCTCGATCAAATGGAGATTGAAGAGGCGACTACGGCGATTGAGGAAGCCTTTGACAGCTATGCCAAGCGCTATATTGAAAAAACTGGGCTTAAATGCGGGTAGAGCTTGGATAACGTTCCCTTCGATTAGTGGAAGTGCGCGTATCGCACGAATTACACGCTGACGAGTGATGAGTGATAAGTGATCTTCACTCATCACTCGTCAAGGAAAAGGGTATAGATGATGATGGAACAAGCAAGTGCTACGCATAGGTCGCCGCAGGCTACGATTGGGGCAAGACCCGACCGTAAGCGCACATTCGGGGCGCGGCTGTGGCAGGGGCGCGTCGCCTATTTGATGTTGACGCCAACCTTTGTCCTGTTGCTCGTTTTCCTTTATTATCCCGCCATGATGGGGCTCTACCGTTCATTGTTCAAGTGGAGCGCCGGTGCCGAGGCCAAGTTTATTGGCATAGACAATTTTGTCATGCTGTTGACCAAGGACAAAGTGTTCGTGCGGTCGTTGGGCCACATGACCCAGTTGGCCGCCTGGTATCTCTTTTCTACGCTGCTGCTCTCCATCACGATGGCGATCTTGATCCACCGGTTGCGGCGGCTAGGCGTCAAATATTTCTTTCGTGTTTTTACCGTGCTACCGGTGATTATCCCCGGCATTGTTCTGTTGATGCTCTGGAAATTTATCTATGATGCGTCGATCGGTCCGCTGAATGCTTTGCTCATTGCGGTTGGGCTGAAAAGTTGGACGCACGCCTGGTTATCTGACCCGAATACAGCGCTATATGCGGTAATGTTGCGAAATTTCCCCTGGACCGACGGCGTCGCCACCCTGATTTTGCTGGCCGGTTTTCAAGCTATCCCTGTTGAGGTGGTGGAAAGTTCTATGCTGGATGGTGCGGGCGGGCTGCGGCGCTTGTGGTCGATCGAACTGCCGTTGGTGGCGGGTCAGATCAAGTTGGTCTCCGTCCTGACCATCATCTGGGGCGTGCAGGAATTTACCGCCATCTTTGCCATGACCCAGGGTGGGCCGATCAACGCCACAATGGTGCCTGGTATGTGGATGTATTGGAATGCCTTCTCGATCAATAAAATGGGCTACGCCTCGGCCATCGGTGTTGTCATGTTTGTCATCACCATGATTTTGACGTTGATCAATATGCGCTATATCACAACACAGGAGCGGTAATGACTAAGGTATTGCGCGGCGATTGGTGGCGGATTGTCATTCTCACCATACTTTGTGGCTTGACCATCGCACCTTTGATCATGGCGTTCTTTATCTCGTTCAAGACGATCCCCCAATTCGCGCGCGACCCGTTTATTCTGACTTTTCCGTTGCATTGGGAAAACTACACGCTGGCCTGGGAGATCGTGCGCAAATTTATGTTGAACAGTATTATTGTCAGCGGCGCCACGGTGATCGGCGTGTTGACGTTGGCTTCGTTGTCGGCCTATGCCTTTGCCATTTTGGACTTTCCAGGGCGCCAATTTTTGTTCTACCTGGTGCTGGCGCTGCTGATGGTGCCTTCCGCGCTCACGCTGATCCCCTCGTTTGTGCTGGTCAAAGAATTAGGGCTGCTCAACACCTATTGGGCCATGATCCTGCCCTGGATCGCTAGCGGCCAAATTTTTGCCATGTTTATGTTGCGTACCTTTTTTGAGGGATTGCCGCGCGAACTCTTCGACGCTGCTCGTATTGATGGCGCGACAGAGTGGCAAGGCTATTGGCGCATTGCACTGCCGCTCAGCAAATCGATTTTGGGGGTGGCCGCGATCCTCGACGTTTTGGGCACCTGGAATAATTTGATCTGGCCGGCGCTGACCGTCACCCAACAAAGCTTGCTTACTTTAACGCCAGGACTGATGACCTACCAGAGTGAATATTACACACGGTATGGGTTTATGATGGCCGGTTTGCTGCTTGGCGCCGTTCCTCTGGTAATCCTCTTTATGTTCACCAGCCGCTGGTTTGTCGAAGGGCTTACCTCTGGCGCGATTAAGGTATGAGTGAAGAGTGAAGCGTGACAAATGATTGTCAACCCTTACTCTTCACTCGATAAAAATTACCCTAAAGTAAAATCGGCTAGCGACCAGTAGTTTTCGTCGGGCCAGCTTCCAGGAAGCTTCCGAACACCCGTTTTCAAACTACTTTTACTTTAGACGCAGTCCACCTACGCCTCAAGCTCACCATCCAAAAGGAGCATTACACCTTTGCACCCGAAAGTGCGGGCCAAAATCGGACTATTGCCGACTGGTCATGATTATTATTGGGCGCAGTTTCCGCGGTTGCAGGAAATGGGGCCTTCGCACCATATTGCCCTGGGCATCGGCGATCACAGCCAGGCGCTAGAGGCCTTTGCCGAGGCAATGCAGTTTATGCTTGTGCGAATTTAGCGAGGACGGATTGATAAAAGATAGGGGCTTTATATCGGTGTGCAATATACATCAGGAAGAGATTTTTTACCGCAAAGAGCGCAGAGAAGAATTTCTCTGCGCTCTTTGCGGTAAAAAATTAGCGTCAACCGGATGTCAAGGGGGTGACCAGCTTCCAGGAAGCGGCGGTGAAGATCAGGGACATACCGGCCGTCGTTGCGCCGCTTCCTGAAAGATTTGGGCGAGGTTAACCCTGAGATCACGTTGCGCCAATATTTATTGAAATTTGTTAAACCCGTCAATGCAAAATTTAATTTACACCGTAGTAAATCAAGAGGCATAAGATGAAAATTCGTGAGATCAAAGCTTTCCCTCTGGCCTATCCCGAACCGCATTACAAAGGCATCGAACGCTATATTACCCTGGTGCGCATCGAAACCGAGGACAGTTTGGTCGGGTGGGGTGAGTGTATTGCGCAGTTTCGCGAAGCCGCGCTCGCCACCAAGATCATCATTGACCAAGGGTTAGCCCCCTTATTAATGGGCGAGGATGGGCGAGATGTAGAGCGTCTCTGGCACAAAATGCAGGCGCGGATCTGGTGGTATGGCCCGGAAGGCATCGCTGCCTTTGCCGTTAGCGCACTGGATATGGCATTGTGGGATCTCAAGGGCAAAGCGCTGGGGTTGCCGGTCTGCCAACTCCTCGGCGGGCAGTTGCAAGAGAAAGTGGTCGCGATGGCCTCTTTTATCTTCGACATGGAAGATCTAGATTGGACTGTGAATGAATTTCGCTGGCTACGTGAGCAAGGTTATTGGTTTGTCAAAGCCGGGTGGGGCATGCGCCCGGAAGCGGTTTTTGGCATGGACCGCCAACGCGACCTCGACATGGTGCGCCGCGTGCGCACTGTGATTGGCGAAGATGCAGAATTAGTCGTCGATACACCGGGCCTGCGCGGTCTTTGGGATGTGCCAACCGCCATTCAGCGGTTTCGTGATCTGGAACCATATCGCCTGCGCTGGATCGAGCAACCACTGCCTTCTCATGATCTGGAAGGTTATGCCCGCCTGCGCACCGCCGTTTCCACGCCGATTGGCACGGGTGAAGACGAGTGGGATCTGGAAAGTTATCAGCGGCTGATTCGATCGCATGGCGTGGACGTTATCCAGATCGATCCAGGGCGTTGCCACGGCATCACCGGCTGTCGCAATGTGATCAAACTGATTGAGGCGGAAAATCTGCAATATAGCATGCACACTTGGAGCAGCGCGCTCAATAGCGCGGCTAGTGTTCACCTGCTTGCCATCTCTAAACAGGGTGTGAGCATGGATCTAAAACCGCACGTATCACCCATGCAGCACGAGTTGGTGCGCGACCCCTGGGTGCAGGAAAAGGGCTATCTCACGGTGCGTGATCAACCAGGTTTAGGCGTTGATGTGCGCGAGGAAATTGTGCAGAAGTATCTGGTACTCTAACCGCCGATGCAGAAATGTATTCGATACATGGAATATAGGTGGCAAAACTGCGATTTTGATCGGCTTGACAGATTTCAAGTTCAAAGTCAGTGTAAAAAGGTTAAGCCGGTTGCTTATTTTTTATCGACTGAATTAAAGCCAATTTGACAACTGAAGTAAGTATGGTAAAATACGGCTATAACTCCTTTGTCTATGTGCGGCTTTGCCGTTATCGGGGGAACATAGATGAAGGAGTTATATTTTTTTTCTCTCCCTCTACCCCAAACATTACGAGCTCGTGCCCAGGTTTTGCTTTTCCCCTTGACTTGATCCCTATTCAATACGTTCCTACGTGTTTCCCGATAAAATTCGCCCATCTTTTAGGTCATTTGTACAATTTCATCATCCGCGTTTTCTGTTATAGTGGACAGATAGAACCCTTTGTTCATGCGCTGGACTCCCCTGGTAACACATTTGCCTTTTCTCCACTACACGATCAGCTTAAACAATTCCGGCTTCTCAGCAGTGGCCGTCATTGTAACAAGCGCCTCGATGTGGTCAGCTAATCGTCTGAGATTTCCTGGAAAATAGACCCAGTGCTGTAGCGCTTCATCGCCAGGTTCGATTCGACCGGTAGTCTGCGCGCTCAAAAGATAATCACGCGTTCGTTCAAGCAGCCAAACCAGAGAAAGGGCAAATAATTCTTCGGGAATTTCGGCTTTTTCACCTTTGACAAGTAGTTCAGTAATAATAGCAAGGCGCGATAAATCAGTGGCATTGTCAAGTGAAACTCGTAATGTAAACATAGGTCGTCCTTATTAGGGGTAGGGTTATCAAAGGCTCACGATTTCGTAATTTCTGTTTCAACTGGGCAAACAAATGAGTAATATTCAACCATCCCTGTTTTTCCTTTCGTCAACCATGTTATCTCTATAAAATAGATACAGACAGAAAAATAGATATAGACAGACAGGTCTGTCTTATTTTTGGCGATATAGTCAACATTCGTCAAGTCTACCAAGCTGATGCTTTGGCTTTGTGATCGCCCGATCTGTCAACCGCATCGCGCGCGTGAGTAAACCGGTTTATAATGATAAATTGCTTAACCAGTCCACACCCATGAAGGCACAAGCATAGAAAAATAATAGGCCATTATTGTGTGCAACATCAACAAGCCATCAATTATGGTTTGGCCAAGCTTGGCACGATGCCCGCACGATTAAGCGCGTCGGAAGTTCATACAGCCGATCCTCGACGGTTTTGCCTTCGATCAATTGGATCAATAACTCCGCCGCACGGCTACCCATGCCGACAATCGATTGATCGACGGTGGTGAGGGGAGGCGTTGTATAGGCACTTTCTGGCGTGTTGTCGAAGCCAGTTACCGATAATTCTTGGGGCACACGAATCCCCAACCGGCTCGCAATCTCCAGTACGGCAAACGCAGACTGATCGTTGGCGGCCATAATCGCTGACGGGCGTTCAGGGAGCATCAGCAATTGTTGGGCGCCGATCAAGGCGGTTTGGCGAGAATAGTCACCCTCTGTATATAACTCTGGTAAGATTGGCAAACCGGCCTCGTCATGGGCCTGCGCATAACCCTGGCGGCGTTGGCGCGCGCTTAATAGGGCAGGGGAACCCCCAATTAAGCCAATGCGCCGATGACCAAGCTCAATTAGATAGCGGACTGCGGTATACGCGCCTGCGCAATTAGTGGCGAGCACAGAGGGAAAGTTGCCCTCGCCACTGGGGTCAATTGTTACTACAGGATAGTTAGTGGGCAAATTGCTGGTGGCAGGCATGACAAAAATAATGCCATCGACAATACTACCGTTCAACTGGGCCACAACCTTGCGCTCCCAGGCCGGATCGCTGCTGTGCTTGGTGCGATTGCTGGTATACACGAGCAGATCATAGGCCCGCGCCTGCACCATTTGATCGATGCCGCGCACAACTTCGATACAAAAAGGCAGGCTGAGATCAAAAATGACCACGCCAATCACATGGTTGCGATGGCTGCGCATCCCTTTGGCCGCCAGACTCGACGAATAACCCAACTCGTCAATAATTTTGCGGACGCGCTGATCGGTGGCCGCGGCAACATCATCGCGGCCGTTTAATACACGCGAAACGGTGGAAACAGAAACGCCAGCCACTCGCGCCACATCTTGAATGCGCACAGGAATTGATTGATTTTTTACGGGAAATTCTCTTTGGGTGAGCTTTCGGTATCGTTACCGATAACGATACCGAAACTATAATCAATCGGTTTCGCTTTGTCAAGTAGGAAAAAATTGCAAAGTATAAGATTTTCAACCACGAAGAACGCAAAGCGCGCGAAGGGGATTTTCTTCGCGGTAAAAATTTTGGTTCAAGCGGATCGCAAGGGGGAAATCGCTCAAATCTTCCAGGAAGCGGCGCAACGGTCTTTCGTCTGTCCCTGATCTGCGCCGCCGCTTCCTGGAAGATGGTCAACCCCTTGCGATCTGCTTGAACCAAAATTGTTTATTCCTGGCTTTATGCCTATCGAGTCTGAATTACTTAATACACTGTAAACCTAAGTTTTTCGGGATTGACGATAAAGGCGGGCACGCAGTTGGCGGCGAAGTTTCTCGGTGAGTTAGCCATCAATCGGTGCGCCGCAGACGCCATGCCCCTACCGAAAAACTTGATTTACAGCGCCTTTAATCCAAACGACGAATGGATGGCTGGGCGAACCCGATCAGCGCCAAACCAGTTGTTATGACGCCCCCTAGCACAAAAACTTGTGCTGGACCCCACTGATCGCTGGCCCAACCGGCCAAGGCAAAACCGAGTGGCAACAGACCGTTAGAGCCCAATAAATTGATGCTGACCCAGCATACTGGCCGAGCCAGTCTTTTCCACAACAAACCAGGCCAAGGCAATTTGGTACAAAGTATCACTCAGCCTTGAGATCGTCTGCCCGCTCCAAAGCAGGGCAAAAGCACGATCGCGTAGGGATTGGAAGATTGTCATTGTTTCTCCTTGAGGATTAATGGTATGCCGCACGCCGAAGCCTCTCCTGAATCGAAGGACAGAGTTCAGAAGAGGCTTCGGCGTGCGGTTCGCCGAACGGGGCGCCCACAGGGCGCGGGGGTGAGGCTCGCTTGGCAAAAAAAATCATCCCGGAAGTCAGGGGTGAGACTTCTGGGATGATCCGTAAATTTTCGGTTGATGGTGGGGCAAGCAGTTATTTCGGCGAATCTTCAGGCGCAATTTCTTCGTCGGCCTCTTCCTTGATCGTGCGCAAATGCGGAAAGAGTAGCACCTCGCGGATCGTGTCTTTGCCGGTGAGCAACATCGTCAAACGGTCGACGCCAATCCCGAAGCCACCGGTGGGCGGCATGCCAAAACTGAGCGCGTCGATATAATCTTCGTCGACAGGATGTGCATCTTCATCCCCATGGGCGGCGTGGTAACTTTCGTCGATAAAACGTTGCAATTGATCGATCGGATCATTGATTTCACTAAACGCGTTGCACAGCTCCATACCGGCTAGAAAGCCTTCAAACCGTTCGACCTGGCGCGGGTCGTTGGGCGAGCCTTTGGCTAGCGGGCTGACATCACGCGGATAATCGACCAGGAACGTCGGTTGGATCAGATTGGGTTCGACAAAAGTAGACATCAATTTGTCCACTAGTTTGCCCCAAGGCTGCCTGGGATCGTGGTCAATGCGCATCCGCTTCATTTCATTCGAGAGTGACTCCGCATCGGGAAACGCTTCGTAATCGATGTCGACCGCGTCGAGAATGGCCTGGCGCAAACTGATCCGGCGCCAGGGTGGCGTCAGATCAACGGTGTATTCTTGCCATTGTAAAGTCAACGTGCCCAATACTTTTTGGGCGACGTAAGCGATCATCTGCTCGGTGCGGTTCATCACATCGTTGTAATCGGCGTAGGCCTCATAGAACTCCAACTGCGTGAATTCCGGGTTGTGTTTAAAGCTGACGCCTTCGTTGCGGAAGTCGCGCCCGATCTCATAGACTTTATCAAAACCGCCAACGATCAGGCGCTTGAGATAGAGTTCAAAGCTGATGCGCAGATAGAGATCTTGGTGCAATTGGTTGTGATGTGTGACGAAAGGCCGCGCCGCCGCACCACCATAAACCGGTTGCAAAATCGGCGTTTCGACTTCCAGAAAGCCTTCGTTATCGAGATATTCGCGCAACGCACGCACAATCGCCGCGCGTGTGCGAAACAGATCGCGCACTTCGGGATTGCCGATCAGATCCACATAGCGGCGGCGATAGCGTTTTTCTTGGTCGCGCACGCCGTGCCATTTATCGGGCATCGGCTTGAGGGTTTTACTTAAGAATTGCACGCCGCGCGCTTCGACGCTCAGTTCACCGGTTTTGGTGACAAAGAGTGGGCCGCTAAAGCCGAGAAAATCCCCCAGATCGACGGATTTTTTCCAGATGTCGTTGTACCAATTTTCCGGCATTTGGTCGCGGCGCACCACAATCTGCATCTGGCCTGTGCCATCTTCTAGATCAGCAAAGCTCACCTTGCCCATATTGCGGAAGGCTTTGAGGCGCCCCGTGACTGTCACCGTTGGCCCATACGCCCCGGCTTCCAGTGGTGGGCCGCTTTCGTAGAGGGCGCGCGCCTGCGCAATCGTGTGGGTGCGTTGCACACGCGCGGGATAGGGGTCGATGCCGGCGGCAATTAGCGCTTGTAAGTTCTGTAACCGGGCCTGTTCTTGGTCGGTTAGATGCGCCGGGTCAAACAATGGATGGGGCGAATCGCTCACGATGACTTCTTTCTCTGGGATTTCTCTGTAACTTTGTGCGCGTGGATTGATCTATTCGACTTTGATGATCTTGAAGGTGATCTGGCCGCCCGGTGATTCAACTTTAACCTTCTGGCCGGCTTTTTTGCCTAACAACGCTTTGCCCATCGGGCTTTCGTTGCTGACGCGACCATTGACCGGATCTGCTTCGCGCGATCCGACGATGGTGTAGGTCTCTTTGGTGTCCATGTCGTCTTCTTGAATGATCACCGTACGGCCAATCGCAACAACATTGGCGGGTGCGGCATCCTCTTTGATCAGTTGCGCATGTTTCAGGATGTTTTCTAACTCGCGAATCTTGCCTTCAAGAAAGCCTTGGGCGGTCTTGGCTTCATCATAGCCAGCATTCTCACTAATATCACCCTCGGCCTTGGCTTCGGCGATCATTTGAGCCACTTCGCGGCGGCGCACAGTGACCAAATATTCTAATTCTTCTTTGACTTTCTGTAAACCATCTTCGGTCAGGTAAATCGGTTGATTGTTACTCATTATTGTCTCTCAAACATAAAAATTCTTGCTTACACATCGCGGCAACACACATGGGGAAGACGTAAGCTTGGTGGCAACTATGGACGAAGTGTGAAGGCTTGCGGCATATAATAGAAACGAATTTGTATAACGTTTTGTTTCATGTAACGCTTGACTTCGTGATTGGTTTCGTACAATTGTTGGTTTCGCACAATTGGGAGATACGTAGGACTGGGAGATACGTAGGACAATGTGCGTAATTGAAGATTATACGTTCGTTTTCTACCTATGCTTGCTGTGTCACTATGGCGCTCAAACGCGCATAGTATCGCAACAGTGCATAGCCTATCGTCAGTGGGTGTGCCATGAAAAACACCGCCGATTACCGGCGGCGCTTAATGCCTTGTTTTATCTGCTATTAAAGCAATCGCCGACCTGTTTTCAGGTCGGCTCTACTATCGCTATTATACCGCGCAGATGCGTTTCTTGTAAAATTCAGGTGAAGGTGTGTTACATGATCTTCTGCTAGGCCAGTGTCGGCGTCTGATAAAGCACTTTCCCTTGCACGCGAATTTCGACATCAACCAGATACGGTTGGAGACCATCGAAGTTTAGCGTCATGCCTAGCCCTGGTGCATCTGGTGCATGGACTTGCCCGTTGGCATCGCGTAAAATGTGGTTGGCCGTCATGTCGATCGCCAACGATTTGGGCTCCACCGGATATTCGCAGATCACATCATCTGCAAGCCCGGCAAACGGTTGGAGGGATGCACTGAGCGCGAGGTGCGATGTAAATGTATGGTTGACGTAGGTGACATGGTGGGCTTGCGCATAGTCGGCTACTTGTTTGGCGACGCTAATGCCACCGATGCGGCCGGCATCAATTTGCACATAGCCCAATCCGGCATAGTCGATCATGTGTTGCGCCATATGAAAATTATGGCTGCCTTCACCGCCCGCCAACTTCACATCACCGCACAATTGGGCCAGGGCATGATATTCTTTTAAGGCGCCCGAGACAAACGGCTCTTCCAGCCAGGTGGCTCGACAGGCTTGCAACCCCTTCACCCGTTGGCCGGCAGCTTCTAAATTATCGTTCCAGACCGTGCCAATATCAATCAGCAAAATGCCATCGTCGCCGAGACCCTCACGCGCCGCCATGAATTGATCTTCGTCAGCCTTCACACTGCCTTGCCCAATTGGCCCCCAACCAAACTTGGCGGCGCGATAGCCCTTGGCGCGCGCAGCGCGGCCTTTCTCTAACGTCTCTTGGGGGGTATCGCCAAAGAGCATCGAAGCATAGGGTGTCTTGGGATAAACCTTCGTATAGCCAAGTAGTTTGTAGACCGGCTCATTGAGCTTTTTGCCCATCAGATCCCACAAGGCCATATCGATGCCAGAGAGCGTATGATCCGCTTGTAGTAGATCTAAACTTTCGGCCCGCACCAGATTACCAATTCGTGTAATATCTTCGATGCGATTCAATTGCTGCCCTAAGACGGAGGCTTGCACCGGTTTACAGGCGCTATGCGACATCGGGCAAATCAGGCTGGCAATCGAAGGTAGTGGCGCAGCTTCACACTCACCCCAACCAACGGTATCACCAGCTTGAATGCGCACAAGCAGGGCATCCTGGCTACCGTCGCCAATGTTAAGCACTTCAGGCATGGACAGGTAGAAAAAGTCTACGGATTCGATTTTCATCTTCAAATTGATCCTGATCTGGTGCTAGTACAGCGTTGGCTAAATTATGCGGGTAATTCGTAGGTCAGCGCTTGCAGCGTGACGATCTGTGGTAACACGGGCCTGTGAGATATAACCATCTCTGTCCCGCTGGAAGCGCTGACCTACGGTTAAACTATCGAAACTTCGCCAACACTGTACTAGGTTTGGTAAATAAAAGTTTGCACACAAAGCTGATTTGCGGCAATTTACAGTTTATCACCCTCAAGATTGTTGTGCAACCCTGCTTTTGAGCGTTTTTTTCGCGGGGATAAATCCCGCTGCTGACAGTAGCAAGTGCCCGCAGTCACTAAATACTTTAGTCTCCGGCGTCTGCTATAGAAAACCCATCAATGGGTTTTAACGATTGAATGTGGTAGCCGTAGGTGCGGTTTTTAACCGCACAATCAACGTCAACGGAGCCTGTGCGGTTAAAAACCGCACCTACCCTATTGCCGGTTTATTGACTTACAAGGTCTGAACTCAATTCAACGTGGACTTCAAACGTGGCTTCCAGACTTTCGCCAGGCGCCAGCAAGCGGATGCCGCTGGTCGGATCACCCTGCGCATAGAGGTTAACGCCATTGTTGGCATTGACGACCGGCTCCATCGCAAAGTAGGGTTTGGGCGGGTTGAAAAAGACCAGATGGCTGCAAGTGGCCGAGCAATGATAAACGAGCTTGACGCCGCTTTCGGGCCAACTGATAAAACCGTTGCCGTCATAACCGTAAAAACAGACATCGATAAAATTGTCTGGTGCCAATATTTTTGGCGTCGAAAAATCTTGATTGGGGGCGAGCGGCTGTGCTGGCCCCGACGGAATACGATTGTCGTTGGCATCGGGGTAGACGCTGGCTACGTTGTAATGTACTTCTACTGGCTCGTCGGCGCGCGTCAAGGTGCGATTGTAGTAGGGGTGCCAGCCTGTGCCCACGGGCATCGTAGAATCGCCCTGATTCCAGATCGTAATGCGCGAGGCCAGCACGTTATCCTTAAGTTCATACACCAGTTCAGCTGTGAAAGGCCACGGCCAGTTCACCTGCTCGTGCTGCCGCGCATCGAATGAGCAACGGATCACCGTGGCGCTCACCTCGTCAACCACCCAGGGCCGCGCCCGCGTGTCGCCGTGGCTGGCATGTTTGTCGCCATTCGCCAATTGATAGGCCTGGCCTTGAAAGACAAAATGGCCGTTTTCAATCCGGTTGGAATAGGGGATCATCGCAAAACTGCTGGCCTTTAAATCTGTCTTCCCGGCGTGTACATCTGGCATCACCGCCAGCCAACGATCGCGTTGGTGGACGGCAAAGGCCATGATGTTGACGCCTTGCTCGGTATCGACAACCAGGCGCAATTGTTGGTTGTCCAAGGTAACTTGGGGCATTGAATGAAATCTCCGTTCAAATTTAGGTAAGGGTACTGAGGAAAGTCGCACGTTCCATGACGGCAGGTTGCCCGTTCACTTCCACAACCACCTGCGAAAAATTCCGTTCTTGGATCGTTCCATAATCGTGACCGGCGTTGAACGGATAGATTCCCAAGAAGACCAACGGTTCTGCGCCAGTGTTGACGGTGCGATGGGCGGTGTGGCCGGGCACATAGACGCTGCTATTGGGCGCGATTGGTGTTGACCAACTGTGGCCTTGTTCATCTTCAAACAACAAGAGGCCGGTGCCGCGCAAACCGATATAATATTCGGCGGCTGGACGCCAGGCGTGAAAATGGCCCTTGGTCATGTAATATTCGCGGCCAACGCGCCCGGGCAAGATGTAGCTGATGCCGTAGTGCAGCGCGCCGTCGCCTTGGGCCGGTTCGACATTAGTAACAGTGTAGAGCAGGGCATCTTCTTGCGCGAACGCGTTCTGATAAGCCGTTTGATCGGCAAAGTAGCCATGCAGATCACTAAGGTGACGTTCCAGGCTGGGCGCGCCTTCGATGGTGCCGCTGATCGGATCAAACTGGGTAAATTGTGGAAAAATTGCTGGCATATTCGGGTTTCTTTTAGGCTTGCAGATGACCTAGGCGCGCCGCCTTCGCTTGCGCGGTCAACGCCAGTTCAGAGGCAAGGAAACAATGGGCCTGGCTCATGGCCGTCTCGGTGCGATTGGTGATGTCGTCGAGCAACTGGCGGCCATAGGGCAGCTCTAGCTTTGAACAATCGATATATTCGGTCTTGGTTTGGTTGACCAAAAAGAGATGATCGGTGCCCGGTCGGCCTGCGATGTCAATATACTTGCGCATTTCGATAAAACCATCCGTGCCAAGAATTGTCAAGCGGCCATCACCCCAAGTGGCCAGCCCATCCGGCGTAAACCAATCGACGCGGATGTAACCGGTGCAATTTTCGCTGCGGATCACCACGTCGCCAAAATCTTCGAATTCTGGATGTTTCGGGTGGTGATAGTTGGCGACTTGGGCATGCACGATTTCGGCGCTGGTGGCGCCGGTGTAATGCAGGTATTGATCAAATTGATGCGA
>JBBQBY010000008.1:0-34635 GCA_038318235.1 Caldilineales bacterium | reverse complement strand
CAACGTTGTGAGCGAACCGTTGCGTTAAATAAAAATATATCTTGTATTTTAGTAGAATATTTCTACTTGTCAATCAGCAAAAATGAATTCCAGATTTATCCAGGCGCTGCCCACGCTTTCTTCAATGACACCCAACCCAGTTATAATACAGCAGCGGCAACCGACGCCTGGCCACGCGCGTTGGCTTGGTTCCGTGACAACCTAAAAGGCTAGGCAACAAGCCATTAAAATCAGATAAACATTGCAGGATAGTTGTAGGGGCGCCGCCTGCTGTGCAGAGCAAAAGGCGCAGCAAGCGGCGCCTCTACGATTTATTCATTGTCTCTAGAAAGCTGGTCAGATTACGTTTTATCCAACCGACGGCCATCGATTCGCCATCAGATTTTCTCCCCACACACAGACTGGTCTTGCGCTCATTGTGCTTGCCTTTCTGGCTTGGCCGCTGGCGACTCTACCATTGCGCCCGCTGTTGCTAGTGATTGGTGGCATCACCGCAGCGATCTTGTTACTGCGCTGGCCGTGGCTAATCTGGCCTGGGCTGGCACTAGCGCTACCAGTGACAAGTGGTCTAAAGTTTGGACCCGCCAGCGCCACCGACTTAATTCTGCTCGTCGCGCTGGCACTCTGGTTCGCGGATGGTGTCCGCCGCCGAACCCTCAAGCTACGGGGTTCAATTCTTACGGCGTTGCTCTTACTCTATGTTGGCGTGCTCTATCTCTCGCTCCTGGGCGCGATTAATTTGGGTGAAGCCACGGTCGAAATGGTAAAATGGCTGGAGGTAATTGTCGTATTAGTGCTTGTGCGCGCCATGCTGCCCGCCATACACGCGTCTTGGCTAGTTGTTGCGCTGCTCGTCGCCGGTGTCAGCCAGGCGGTATGGGGGATCTATCAATTTATTTTTCAGATCGGTCCAGCCTGGTTTATTATCCTAGGTCGTTTTATGCGGGCCAGCGGCAGCTTTCATCAGCCCAATCCGTATGCGGGTTATCTAGGTCTGAGCCTACCCGTGGCGGTGAGTTTGATGCTCTGGGCGTGGCGTTGTTTACTGACAGGGCAAGGAAAGCGGCGACAGGCCTTGCTCTGGCTGGTCTTTACGAGCCTCAGCACGGGCGTGATTGGGGCAGGACTGCTCGCCAGTTGGAGTCGCGGGGGTTGGCTAGGTGGGCTTACTGGGGTGGGATTGGTCGTCGTGTTGCGCAGCCGGCTGGCCGCCTTGAGCAGTGCGGTGGTCATTTTATTGGTATTATGCGCGCTGTTATTGGGCAGTTTCAAACCCGATGTGATCCCAGCGCCATTGATTGCCCGGCTTCAGGATATCCCCGCCTATTTTGGGCTGACGGACATTGTCAATCAGCCGGTTAACGACGACAATTTCGCCGTGATTGAACGCCTGGCACACTGGGTGGCGGCCGTGCGAATGTGGGAAAAAGCGCCCTGGCTTGGGGTTGGACCGGGTAATTATGCAACAGTCTATCCAAGTGTGCGCTTGCCACTTTGGGAGGAACCGTTAGGTCATGCGCATAATATTTATCTGAATGTGTTGGCCGAAACGGGTTTGGTGGGGCTGGGCGCCTATTTATTGCTTTGGATCAGCGCGGCCATTTGGGTCTGGCGCCATTTTCAGCAGGCCGCCCAACGCCAAGCTTCGTGGCACGCGGCTGTAGCTTTGGGCGTGCTCGGTGTCATCAGCCATGTCAGTGTGCATAATATTTTTGATAATTTATTCGTACAAGGCATTTATTTACAGATGGGGCTCTGGTTAGCCCTTTTATCAATCGGCTTTACAGTTTGGCCGCGTGCCAGCCTAGCGCCAGCGGACGAGCGACCTTCGCCAACAGTTATTTAGGTTTAATCGTAGAATAGTGTGGAGCAATCTTTTGAATTTCGTACAAACACGGGTCTTAACTAGTTCTGGGAATAAAGAAGTAAGACGTTTTGCCAAGTTTGCCACGGTCGGGGTGGCCGGTGCGCTTATGCACTTTACGTTGCTAAACGTGCTGGTGCAAGTCGCGCGGTTTCCGACTTCGCTCGCCAATCCAATTGGATTTACGGTCGCCGTGCTGCAAAACTTTGCCTTAAATCGGCGTTGGACCTATCCCGAAAGCCGCGAACGAAATGCTTTTGGACAATTGGGTCAGTTTGCCGTCGTCAGCCTGATTGGCTTAGGGATTAACCAGACAATTTTTGTGACGGTCCAGCGCTGGCTAGAGCCACACTTGATCAGTTGGGCTGGCCAGCAGCACCTAGGCCATCTGCTCAGCTATAATTTTGCTTGGGCCATCGCCACCGGGATTGTCATGTTTTGGAACTTTGGGATCAATCGGCTGTGGACGTATCGAGGGTTCTGATTTCTTGACCACCATCGCCATCGACTACACGCCTGCCATCCGGCAACGGGCGGGCATTGGGCGGATTATTCGGGGCCAAATTCAGGCGCTACTAGCCCTCAAGCCTGAATTTGATTTACGCCTATTTGTGGTTGGATCGGTGACTGCGGCGGACCGTCAAGCCGCGCCGCTGCCTTTGCATACAACGCCGCTGAGCGAACGGACCATGGTGCGCATCTGGCACCGGCTTGGCGCCCCCCTGCCGCAGGTCAACTGGTTTACCGGTGGCCCGCTGGATCTCTTTCACGCCACCGATTTTGTGCTCGCGCCCAGCAACGCGCGCCGCAAAATAGTCACGGTCCACGATCTAGCTTTTCTCTTCTACCCCGAAGCAGCCATGCCCAGTTTACAGCGCTATCTGAATGTGGTAGTGCCCCGCAGCGTACGCCGGGCGGACCATCTGCTAGCCGACAGTGCGCACACTGCGCGCGATCTACAAGAACAGTGGCAAATCCCCGCCGCACAAATGACGGTTGTCCAAGGGGCCGTAGACCACGCCCAGTTTCAGCCAGTGACCGATCCGGCAAAACTGGTGGCCGTGCGCGCCCGCTATGGGATTGGCGAGCAACCTTTTATTTTGGGCCTAAGTACGTTGCAGCCGCGCAAAAACTTTGTGCGACTGATCGAAGCATTCCATGCCGCGCGCCAAACGGCTAAATTGCCACATAAACTCGTGATCGGTGGCGGCAAGGGTTGGCTATATGATACGGTTTTTGCGCGTGTGCAAGAACTAGGGCTGACCAAGCATGTCCTGCTGCCTGGCTTCATCGCTGATGTTGACTTGCCCGCGCTCTACAATGCCGCCGAAATCTTTGCCTTCCCTTCACTATACGAAGGCTTTGGTTTGCCCATTCTCGAAGCCCAGGCCTGCGGCACCCCAGTTTTGACCGCCGACAACTCTTGTTTGCCCGAAGCCGGCGGTGCTGGCGCACTCTATGTGAAAGCGGAAGCGGTCGACAGCATTACCGAAGGTATTATCAAGCTAGCCCAGGATGCCAATTTGCGGCAACAATTACGCACGATCGGGCTGACCAATGCGGCACAATTCACCTGGCAACGCAGCGCAGAACAGTTGCTCCAAGCCTATCAGTACGTGCTACGTTAAACCCTATACTCAGTTAAGCGAAAGAGTCGATCAAATGACCGAAAATAGCAACCTCCATCCAGCACTTACCGCGCGTACAGTAGCAGAAACGGCCCTGACGCTCACGCAGTTTATGCAGCCAGAGCATTCCAACAGTTTGGGCAACGTACACGGCGGTGTGATCCTCAAGTTATGTGATGAATGTGGCGGCATCATCGCCAGTCGCCATGCGCGGCGGCCAGCCGTCACGGTCACCGTGGACAGTGTGACCTTTCACCAGCCGGTGCTCCTGGGGCGATTGGTCTTTGTGCATGGGCAAATTACCTGGGTCGGGCGCACGAGCATCGAGGTGGAGTTGCGGGTCGAGGCAGAGAATTTACTCACGGGCGAGATTACGCACACGAACAGCGCTTATTTTATTTACGTGGCGCTCGGTGAGGACCGTAAACCGACGCCCGTGCCCGAATTGCGCTTGCAAACCGAGGAAGAACGGCAGCGCTTTGAGGCAGGCAAACGCCGCCAAGCAGCCCGTTTGGCCCGTCGGGAGAATACTTAGTTGTCCTCCGAAAGTTATGGATTCAGATGGCTGCGTTGGCTGATTCCGCTGGGCGGGCTGTTGACTTTATTGGGTTATTTCGGCCCGTGGGTCAATCACCGTGTGGCGGGGCTGGTGATCATGGGGCTGGATCTAGGCGAGTACGTCAAATTCTTGCCCGAAGTGCGCAGCCAGCAAATCAGCCTTTGGCGTGAAGGTTTTTATTTGCCGCTGGTAGTGGTTAGCCTGACCTTTAGTTTGTATGCTTTTCGCGCACCACTCGGCAACCGCTGGCTGCACCGCATTTTTATGGTGCTTGTCGCCAGCGTGGCAGCGCTGAATATGTTGCCACCCGCCTGGACGCCGGCGAAATTGATCACGGCTGAATTCCGTTTACAGACAGTCGCCATCTTGTTCTGTTTGGTAGCCGTTGCCTTCAGCCCTTTTCTGGCGCTCGTTCCACAGCGAATCACGATGATCATCGTCATTGGCCTGAGTGGACTTGCGTTTTGGTTTCCAATCGTTAATTTCCTACGCGTGCTCCCTGCCATCAGCACCCTGTATAATCATTCGCTCACGCCCGGTTGGGGCTTATTTGTGATGGCAGGCGGCTTGCTCATCCTAGCGGGTGGCAGCGTCTGGTCGGCTTATCACCCATCTCGCACAGTCCTGGAATGAAACTATGCAACTCGGCATTATCAACAATCCACGCAACAAGCTAAGCGACGAAATCACCTGGATCGCCGGGCATAATTTTGACTTTATTGACTTGCTGATCGCAGCGCCGAGCGCCGCACCCGAAAATACCGATTGGGCGGCGGTGCGCGACGCGCTTAAGGCAGCGGGATTGGGCGTGGTCTGCCAGGCGCCGGCCTATTTGCCCATCGACAACCCATCACCAATCGTGCGACAGGCGGCACTCGACGAGTTGCGCCGTTGTATTGACGTGGCTCAGATGGTTGGCGCAACGATCTGCACCACGCGCTTTCTTGGCTGGCCGGATTACCTGACCGAAAGCGCGGGCTATGAATATTATCGTCAGTTGGTTGGGATTTTAATCAAACATGGTCAGGAACAGGATGTGCAGGTTGCGCTCGAGAACAGTCCCCAAAACAGCCACCAACTGAAATATTTCCGCGAAATCTTTCACCGCTTGCCCGACCTAAAACTGCTCTACAATATCGGGCATGGCAACATCCAGACAATGCAGAGCATGACGCGCGAATATCTCTTTGCGCTGGCCGACCGCCTAGTCCATGTGCATCTCAGCGACAATGGTGGCATGAGCAACGAACAATTACCATTGGGCGCACCAGCTACCGGTGGCATCAATCTGCCACGCGAATTGCGTACGTTGCGCAGTTTTCGGTATGATGGGCGGATCACGTTGGCAATGGCCGGGGATCGCCGCTGGGTGTTGGGGAGCGCCGAATGGCTGCGTGCGGAGTGGGGACAGGCATTGTAAATAAATACGCAGATTATACAGTCATGGTTCGTAGGGGCGTGATGAATCACGCCCTGCCCTATACAGCACAATCCAATCAGGATGCAGCGTTAAAATAGGCGGCAAAATCAATTGAGGTGGGTTCATCGGGTTTTGCCCGTAGGCGCTGCGGTCTTCCTGCGCTTATTCCATTGGGCGTGATCAATCACGCCCCTACCGATCCATCGGCTTACATTGATAATTACTTATAAAGCAAAGGTGGCAAGGAATAAACTAGCCTTGCCACCTTTACTTTATGGTTTACCCGTTTTTACGGTCGTAGTTAGCTTCCTTGTATCCGTCAGATTGACGGTGTCTGTGGGCTGATTGCTGGCCGTCAGATTGGCGGGTGGCGGGCCTTGGACGTATTTAATGCCGGTGGGCAATGGTTTGCAGGTTGCGACATCCTGCTGGCGCGAATTGACCATTTCCGGGGCGTCCCAAACGCCATTGACTACGGCGCGCATGCGATTGGGGTTGGCAATGCGCAACACATCAGCACCTTGGGGCGTTCGATAACTCTGCAAATCGGTTAGCGCAATCCCCCCGGCGCGCACCATCGATTTATCCAGAGAAATGCTAAAGCGAGCCAGGCCGATCATATCCAGCAACCCTAGATCAGTTTCAAAGGTATTCTGAAACGCACTCCACAGTTGTGGCACGCGGGCGATCAGATCGCCATTGACGGCCTGATCGCGCAACGCCCATAACACCTGACGTTGGCGCGCGGCCCGCCCAATATCACTTTCACGGTAGCGAAAACGCACATACCAATTAGCAGTGGCGCCATCTAGGTGGATATCACCAGCAGGCAGGGAGAAATTAGTCCAAGTGCGGTTGCCATCATTAAAAATTGTTTCATAGAAAGGACAATCGAGGTGGACAGTGACGCCGCCGACTGCATCAATCATCGAGGTAAAGCCATCCAGTTGAATGCGGGTCCAATGTGTGGTGGCGATGCCTAAAGTCTGGCTGAGCACCTCGGAAACAAACGCCGGTCCATTACCCGGCGCTTTCTGTTCACCAATATAGTCCACCTGGTTGATCCGGCCCCACCCATAATTAGGGATCTGCACCCATAGATCGCGCGGAATGCTCAAGACTGCGGCTTTACCTTGCGCGCGATCCAAGCCGACCAAGATAATCGTATCGGTGCGCCACTGCGTCCAACCGGGGCGGCGATCCGTCCCTAGAATCAAGTAGTTTTCCGTGTTAGCCCACCGGCTAGCAGGACCGGTGGCTGATTCTTCTTTCAAGGGCGCAACGGCTGTTCCACCAACCACATGAACGGGGGTAGTGGGCGGTAGCGTCGGCTCAGCTGCGCCAGTTTTCTGTTTTACATCTGGTGTAGCAACTGACGTCGCACCTGGAACCTTGGTCCCCTTAGGCGTCGGTTGTGCAACAATCTGACCAAACTGAACATTGGCAATCGTCGCGCCTGCTACAACCGATTGCTGGCTACGGTTAGATAACAATAACAAAATAAACCCTGCAAAAACGAAAATAATACGCGGTCGAATCATGCAACCTGTCTCCTACCAGCTTAGCGGTTCGTCATTTTAAAAAATTGGCTCATCTCTACAAAGTGTGAGTTGCGACAGGTTCCTCGCGGAAGCAAGTGCGCAACTCACACTTTGGGCGGATAAGCGAAAATTTAACCAGCAATGCCTAACGCCTGTTTTGATATAAATGCTCAAATAATAGCTTACTGACTTCATACTGCCAGGTATGTTCTTGCCAGAATTCTTCTAAATTGCGCTGCCCCCTCCGTTCATAACAGAGCGCTTGATGCACCATTTCTAATTTGTCGGCGTCGCGTACCAAGCGAGCTTCTGCACTTGAATTGTTGTCATATTCGGCCCAGAGCAGCCGGTATAGATCGCCGTTTGGCAAGTCGCTTAATAGCTGAGCCATTGCGCGCGCCTCAGCGGCATGTTTCACTTCGCGCCCCAGCAATTCTGCGCTGCGCTTGGGCAAATCAGTTAAAATACTCTCAGCCAGATCGTGGACTAGGGCAATTTTTATTACACGATCCACATCAAGTGGTTTGTCCAAAGCAGAAGCGGCCCAATCAGCATTGATCGTTTCAGCCAAGCCTAACGCTAAAATTGCCACCGCAAAGCTGTGGTCGGCGACTGATTCCACCTGGGTGACACCGGCCAACAACCACCCGGTCCGTGGCAATTGTTTTAAATGATTAATTTGGTCAAGTAGAGAAAACAAAGAATTAGCAGACGGCATAGTTGATCGAGACGGGCGATTTTACGGGCAATAAATGTTAGCGAGGAACCATCGGGTTTGCCCCAAAGTTAAGTATGTTTTTATTTAATGTTCGCTTGCTTACGCCGTCAAAACTTGCTGCAACAAGGTAAGCGCCTGATTGCCGATCCGTTGCAAGGTATAGTCATCCTGCCCACCGAATGGACAAAAATTTGTACGAATGCCTTGCGGACCGGCCAACGCGATCCAGGTCTCGCCGCTATATTTGCCATAGACACCTTCGTCAAGACTAGAGGTGCCAAGCAGCACAAGCGCATAAGTGGCGCCACTTTGTTGTAAAAGTGCCCGGGCCTTGTCACTGGCCATTTGCTCCGTATACGCCGATTCCCCTGCTGCAACATTCAGTTCAGGCTGCGCTAGACCGGCTGGTAATTCATCGACGCCGACGACCCAGTGTTGCAGAACCGGATCAAAATCGGGAATCGCCGTAGCAATGCGTTTGGCCAGCAAACCGCGCGTGTTCGTTTCCAACAAAACAATCGTGCCATTTTGGGCTTGCAACGGTTGGATCACGACCGTTTCGTAGGTTTCGCCCGGTCTGGTGCTGTAAATATAGCGGCCAAGGCGCGTGCGAATTTCGGCTTCGAGTTGGTCAAGCAGCGTTTCAGCCGCAGCTTCCATGTCAGCGCGTGCTGTAATACGCACGTCTACCTGTCCGGTATGTGCGGCCAGGCCAATCGTTGGGTTTGAAGCATACATCAAATCGTTGAGGGTGCTGTCGATCAAACTCTCGCCGATGCCGATCATGCGCAACACACGCCGGCGGATAATCCCCGTGTTACCCGCGCGCGCGCGTAAATAGGGCAAGACGGTTGCCGTCATTAGATGTTTCATTTCGCGCGGCACACCAGGCAGGGCGATCACAGCACATTGTTCGGTTTCCACAATAAAACCAGGTGCCGTGCCTACGGGGTTTTCAATCACAATCGCGCCTTCGGGGATATAGACTTGCTGCACATTGTTGTCCGTCATCTCCACGCCAAAGCGGATGAAACGCTCTTTGAGGATCGCAAACGCGCCCTCATGCAAAAAAAGCGCGCGCTTCGTGGCATTGGCAATCGCCTGACGGGTGACATCGTCAACGGTCGGTCCTAACCCACCCGAAACGATGATCACATTGCTGCGGCTCATGCCCAGTTCGAGCACGGCGCGAATCCGAGCTTCGTTGTCACCGACCGTGGTCTTATAGTAGAGATTAACACCAGCTTCGCGCAATTGCTGCGCGATCCAGGCGGCATTGGTATCAACAATTTCGCCGAGCAAAATTTCCGTGCCGGTCGTGACAATTTCGGCATTCAAACCAGAGGCTGCTGTGGACATAGGTTGGTTCTGAAAGGGTAAGTGGTAGTTGGTAGGTGGTAAATTTAACCCCACCCTAACCCTCCCCTGGTAAGGGAGGGGACTGATCAGGGACAGCCGAAGTAACTCGTTTTGTCCCTGATCGGCTCCCTCCCTTACCAGGGGAGGGGGAGCCCCTTGGGCGCGGGTGGGGTTAAATTCGCTTAAAGCATCAATGTAATCTGGCCGCGTAAGGTTTTAATGCGGTCAGAAATCTCTTGACGGCCACCCTCGCGCATCTGAATTTCCAGCGCTTTGAGTTGTTCGACAAAGTCGACGGTCAGCAGCGGGCGATTTTCCTGTAGCAACTTATTGACGGTCGCCTTGTCTGGTGCGCTCAACAATTGATTGAGCAGACGCATCTCGTCGGGCATGCTGTCCTGAACAATCGACAATGCTTGTTCGTAGATTTGCTGCAAACGCCGGACAGCGGCCGTAGAATTGTTGCGCTGGGCAGCTTGAATATTGGCGGCGAGTACATTGAGGAAATTCTCGTCGATGTACTCGGCATATTCTTGTAATTTCTCCAGCGAATTCGGCGCCTGCAATACCTCTTGCAATACCTGCTGCACCTGTTGCACCATCGCTTGGCGGCTCTGCAACTGCTGTTCTTGAATCGCCACCATCAATTCGCGTAATTCTTCAAGTCGACCCTTTTCTTCAGGCTCCGTCTCACTCTCGATCCGTTGTGAGACTAGCATCAAGAATTCGTAATCGAGCATTGGCGCAATCGCACCGAGCAGCGCGCCAGCAATCGCGCGGCCATCTTCGCCGCGCCAGGCATTTAAAATCTTTTCGAGCAACTCTTCACGGGTTGTGTTGGCAGTCAAGCCTTGCAAGATGCCGCGTACTTTATCCTGTTGTTGTTTGATCTCTTTGCCAGCATCGGTTGTGTCGAGCAATTGGTTGCGCAGCTTCATAAAGATCTCAGCGCCGCCCTGGCCTTGGGCATTTGACATCATCGCCAGGCGATCAAGCAAGGCAAAGAAGTCGCGATCGATCAACTCTTTGCTGCGTTGCACCACCAGATCAAGTGCTTTGGGATCATCCGCCAAGCCAGCCAATCTTTGTAACAACTCGCTCTGGTTGCGCTGGCGACGCAACATTTCGGGCGTCACCCCTTCAAAGCCCCAGATTTGCTCTATAAAATGCTGCCAGTCGAAAAATTGCTTGGGCTGGAGCATATAACCCTTGCGCGCCTCTGGTGGCAATTTGCGCATTAGTGTTTGGGTCAGATCACCAATCGCTTTTTGCTGCTGCATTTCTGCACTGCCCGGCTGTGCTTGCCCTGGCACAAAGACACCCAAAAATTGGTGTGCCGGTTCATGCAACATGAGCAACGTCCCCAAAGGGCCACCGACGCCGCACGAAGGACACGCAGCGACGTTGACCTGACCACTCAGCAGGGGTCCCTTTAATTCCGGGTTGACGCCTAGGTCGATAATATTGAAGACGGGCACCGTATAGGCCGTGCCACAATTGGGACAACGAATTTGGGCACCGGTTGGCGGAAAGAGCAAATCTATTTTAGGCTGCCCCGGCGCAGTCTCCTCTTCGGGCGCAGCCGCAACAACCGGTGCGGTTACTGCGGCGGGTGGCGCTTCAACGGGGGCTGGTGGCCGTTCCTCAGTTTTTTCGCGGCGACGGGAAAACCCCGAAGGCAATTCAATCCCACTACCGCTCCCTTCAGGTGAAGGTCGCTTCTCTTGTCCTGGCAATAAAATTCCACTCATAATATTTTTTCTCACAGTTCAACGGTAATAACCGTCTTCATTTAAATAAGCTGATTGAGCAACTATTATACCGCTGGGTTGTAACAAACGATAGATTTCAATGCAGCAAAAAACTTTAATCTATCGTTCATTAAGATAATCTACCTATTGTAGCGCAAAAGCACAATGCGCCCAAAGCAACAAAATCGTAGGCAAACAAATAGGATTGACAGCGGAACTAAAACCCTTATATAATCATTATATCGGTTACTTCAAGTTTCTCAGTAAGGTTAATCAGTTAGGGCAGTATAAAAATTAGGCGATGAAGAACAGATGCCCAATCGCTTGACTGCCTAATCTCAACTTAATCGGATTGAGCGATCAATAGTTGAGCGATCAATAGTTGAGCGATCAATAGCGTACCTCTGCCCCTATCCCCAGTAAAATATTCCACCAAGGAGATCGCAATGGCGAAGAAGACCATTAAGAGTTGCATTGACCGTGATTTGCCCGTTGACGCAATGTTTGATGCCATGCATAAGGCGATTGAGGAAAATTCTGCCAACACGCCCACTTTGTCCACGCGCAGTGTACAGCCGGGGGTGTTTCCGATGCCGCCGCTCGCCCTGGCGGCGATTACGGGCAAGTTATGGAAGCCAGGCCGGACTTTACGCGTCCGCTTTTTGGACGGCGACCCGGTGATCCAGACGCGGTTGCAACCGTTTGCGCATATATGGAGCCAGTACGCCGATATCAAGTTTACTTTTGGCAACGATCCAGCCGCCGAAATTCGCATCTCATTTTTGCAACCGGGCTCCTGGTCCTACATCGGCACCGATGCGCTGACCATTCCCAAAGACCAACCAACCATGAACTATGGCTGGCTGACCAAAGCCACCGCCGACGATGAATATTCGCGCGTCGTGACCCACGAATTCGGGCACGCCATCGGATGCATCCACGAACACCAGAATCCGAGCACCGATATTCCCTGGGATAAACCGAAAGTTTACAAATATTATCAGGGGCCGCCGAACAACTGGAGCAAAGACCAGGTGGATATCAATCTATTCCAGCGTTATAGCGCCGACATCACCCAGTTTTCGGCCTTTGATCGTAGTTCGATCATGCTCTATCCTGTGCCCAACGACCTCACGATTGGGGATTATGAAGTGGGCTGGAATAAAGTCCTATCGCCAACCGACGAGCAATTCATTGGCACGCTCTATCCGCTGGCCCCCAAACCACAAAACGAACTGACAATTGACGCACCCTCTACTGCGGCATCGATCGGCCAATTCGGCGAGGTTGATACGTATACTTTTGTGGTCAAAAAGGCTGGCCCCTACCGCATGGAAACCGAAGGCAGCACCGATGTGGTGATGAGTCTCTTTGGCCCGAATGACAGTACCAAAGCGCTTGCCCAGGACGATGACAGCGGCGGTCGCGCGCAGGCGCGCATTGTCATTGCCTTACAGCCAGGCACCTACACACTGCGCATTCGTCACTTTAGCAACAAACGCACGGGCGATTACAAGCTTGGCGTTCACACGGCGTAATAAGCGGAGAAGTGCAACTCTTGATCGCCAGAATTCGCAAATCGATCCTCAAAGTCTGTATTGATCGCGTCGTGCCGGGTGAAAGCCCGTTTGAATTGCTCGGTCATGCCGAACGCGCCCGTGCCGCCGCCATGCGCAACAAAATGTGGGAACCAACCGGGCGTACATTACGCGTCCGTTTTTTGGACGGCGATCCATTTGTGCAAAAAAAAGTCGCAAAATTTGCGCAGGAATGGACAAAATTCGCGAACCTGAAATTGAATTTTGGCAACGATCCGCAAGCGGAAATCCGCGTCTCATTTCGCCAACCGGGATCCTGGTCGTACATTGGCACCGATGCACTGGATCCAAAGCTACCGCCCGATCAACCCACATTAAACCTAGGTTGGTTGACCAAAGCCACGCGTAATGATGAGGTGATGCGGGTTGTGCTGCACGAATTTGGTCATGCGTTAGGGCTCATCCATGAACATCAAAACCCCGCCGCTGCCATTCCTTGGAATAAAGCCGCGCTTTATGATTTCTACAAAGGGCCACCCAATTTCTGGACGCCAGAGCAAGTCGAGATCAATCTACTGCAAGTGTACGACAAAGAAGCGACCCAGTATTCGGAATTCGATCCCCATTCGATCATGCTCTATCCCATCCCCAAACAATTTACCACGAATGACTTTGAAGTCGGCTGGAATAGTGCTCTCTCGGAGTTGGACAAGCAGTTTGCGCATGAATGGTATCCGTGAGGGGCAAGTAAGGAGGAAGTAGGGAGGAAGTAGGGAGTAAGGAGTAGGAAGTAGGAAGTAAGAATCACCATCGTACTATATTTACCCACTTCCTACTCCCTAATTACTACTTACCTAATTACTACTTACTGTCCTCACCGTCCCCCGATAACGTAACACAGCGACCAGCAGCGCTGCACTCAACAGCAAATATAAGAGTGGTAGGCCCAGCAGATTGCCAATCGACAGCGCCAACAGGGGTCCTAATGCCGAACCGACATCGCCGGCAGTGGCAAAGACGCCGATAAAAAGATTGGGGCGCGGTGCGTGCATCGCTGCACCGCTGGCCGAGGCGGATAAGACGGTGCTCGTGCCGGCATCACACAGAAAAATCACAAAGAGACAGACGATCGCCGGCAGGGCGGGCAGCACAGCAAGCCCCAGAATGGCACAAAAAGCGACACAGACCAAAAATGTCGCCATTGTGGATTGACCATAACGATCCGAAAGGTGACCAATTGTTGGCGCAATGGTCAGATCACTCAACCAACGCACGCCCTGCAAAACACCGGTCATGGTGGCAATGCCAAAGCCAAAAATTAGCGGTGAAGCTGTATTTTGTTGGAGGTTTTTCAAGAAGAGGGCAGTTGTGGAGAGAATGACGCCGCTTGATAATAGCTGTAAACAGGTGGCAGCGGTCAGCCAACGGCGCTCGGGTAGTTCAAGCGCCCGGAGCCAATCACGCCACCCACTTTTGGGGGCTATAGTTTTTGAGCCTGACACGGGATCAGGCGTGAGGCCAGCGACCGGCCAACGAATGGTCCACGCCACCGGCAAGGCCAGCGTCGTGATCACAACCATCACCCCAATTGTGGTCGAATAGCCATAATGATCATAGAGCCAGCCGCCCGTCAATACGGCACAGGCGCTGCCCAGGCGGACAATCCCCCAGAGCAGCCCAGTCAGCCGGCCTTTAATTTTTGTGTCGCCACTCCAGACTGCATGATAGCCGCCTTGGCGAAAGGCGGACCAGGCCACGCCCCAAGCCAACCGCGCAATCAGAAAGAGCGCAAAGCCCCAGCCCAGACCATAGATTGAAGTCGAAAAGAGCCCAAGCAAACAGGCAACCATGAATAGCCAACGTGGTGACCAGCGTTCAAATAGACCACTCACCCACGCATTCGAGGCCAAGCGCACCAGTCGGTTGGCGCTTAACAGGAGGCCAACTTGGGGCAAGGTAAGCCCTAACGCGGGCGCTTGGAGCGGCAAAATGCTGTAGAGTAGCGAATCGCCGACAATGCAAAGGCCAATCACCGCCGCCACGGTTGCCACCAAGCGCGCCGGTTGCCACGGTGGTTCATACCCATGCAGGTGCGTGGACACCTCTTCCGGACGCTTTGTATCCCGCGTCACCTTCAATGCCACACCGTCTTTACCTCTCTACACGCCATCAAATCTACACGCCATCAAATCTACACGCCATCAAAACTAGCGTGATGGCATGCGCGTGAATGGTGCCAATCAACCGACGATTAACTTCCCTCTACGCTGCGGCGTAGGAACGAGCAGTGACGGAAGGGCTCTGCCGTATAGCACAGATTTGTTGGAAACGTTCAGCCCAATGGGCGGGTGTCTGATTACGCCATTCCTCGGCGGCGGCGCAGGCAAAGTCGTAGAAGATGCTGCTGCTATGTTGGTCGGTTTTGGCCAGTTCTTCAGGGTGCCACTGTACGCCTACCACAAAAGGCAAAAGCGGCAATTCGACGGCCTCGGGCAAGCCGTCTTCAGCACGCGCCACCACACGCAATTCGCTGCCTAGTTGATCAATTCCTTGGTGATGCATCGAGTTGACACCATGGCTTGTCCCCAGCGCGTGCGCCAACCGACTATCTGGTTCAACCGTCACTTGATGCGTCACCTGAAAACGCTCATACGTGGGCGGGAAATAATCATGCTTCTCTAGATCAGGGCGTTGGCTATGCAAATCTTGATAGAGGGTGCCACCACAGGCCACATTAATAATCTGCAAACCACGACAAGCCCCCAATACCGGCATGCCAGCCGCCAATGCCCAGCGCGTCAACAACAGTTCTGTGCGGTCGCGCTCCTGGTCCGACGCCCCCAGTTGCGGATGGCGTTCGGCACCGTAATTGCTAGGATCGATATCTTCGCCACCTGGCAGAAAAAGCCCATCCAGGCGCTCAAAGATCCCATGCAATGTTGTTTCGCTCATTTGTAGAGGGATCATCACCGGCAGCGCACCCAAATTTTCCAGGATGCGTACATAGGTCTGGTTCATAATGTAAAGCGGCAAACCAAAGAAACGCTGAGATTTCTCGCGTCCGGTCGGCACGCCAATCAATGGGCGCTTTTTCAGGGCGCCGCCTGGTTGCGTTTCTAAACGGTCTTGATTGCGCAAATCACGATTCATAGCCGATCACCTTATCCTTATCATGCCAAAATTTGACCCATTATACATGATTTCTTAACAAAAGGCTCAAAACCTAAAATTTTCTGAGCGACTTTGACAGGCATTCGCCAGCGTGTTAGCATCTTGGCATGCTCTCTTCGCACCGCAGTAAGCAACAACCAAGTTGGCGGTTGCGCGCAACGACTCACCTCACCCTATCGAACCTGACCCTGGCAGATTGGGCGGGCTACGCGTTATTGATCGGCGCCTTGCTCCTTTATCTGGCAACGCTGGATACCGGTCTACAACCGTATGAGCTGGTCGGTGGCGACTTAATCACCCATCAATATGCCCAGGTGCAGGCGCGCCCGAGCAATGCGCCCGGCTATCCACTCTACACAATCGGCGGCTGGCTCTGGTTTCATGGTCTGCGCGCGCTTGTACAGAAGCTTGGCGTCTATGTTGGAGCGCCAGCATTGCCCAATCCTATCTCCTTGCTCAGCAGCTACAGCACGCTATGGGCCTTAGTAGCCTTATGGCTCTTCTACCGCATCATCTGCCACATCACACGGTCACCGCAACGCCCCGCGGGCAACTGGCCGCTGGCTTGGCTGCTCGCGGCTTTCTACGCCGTCACCTATTTCTTCTGGTACTATGCCACAACCACGGAACAATACACCAGCGCGATTGCGCAAACACTGGGGATCCTATACGTATATTTGTTGTGGAGCAATCAAAATGCGGAGTGCGGAGTGCAGAGTGCGGGATGGAGGAGTCAAAGATTCCGCATTCCGCGCCCAGAGGGCACCCGCGCATTCTGCACTCTCTTATTGCTGGCCTTTCTATGCGGCTTATCGCTCGCCCATATGCTGACGGTCGCCCTGCTCGTGCCGCCCGTTATTATCCTGGTGCTTTGGCAGGCCCCAGCTTTGTTACGCTCGCCGCGGGCCGTGATCAGCAATGTGATCGCGGCGTTGGTGCCGTTATTGAGCTATAGTTATGTCTATGTACGGGGTGCTCTACATCCAGAATGGTGGGGCAGTGGTCAATGGAGCACGGCGCGTGAATGGTTTTGGGCTTTTCTAAGCACCACCCAAGGCCGCCAGGAATTAAAACGCGGGTTTGCCCCAGGGCGCGCCTTTTGGGGTGGCGGTTTTCCTGAGTTGATCTGGCATGAACTAAGTCTGCCGCTGCTCGTTCTGGGTCTACTCGGCATTGCGCGTTTGGAGCGCAAGTTGGCATTTCTGCTCTACAGCACATTGACACTCTATGGCCTCTTTTGTTGGGCCTACCGCTACGGTAATTGGTTTCAGGTGATTCTGCCCGCCTATCCGCTGATCTTGCTCGGGGTGGCTGCCCTGGCAAATCAATGGAGCATATGGCGAATTAGTCACTCGCGCTTGCTGCGTCATCTGCCGCTATTGCTCATTCTGATCGCCATCATCTGGCGCGTCACTGCCTCGTGGCCCGCCGCCAATAGCCATCATCGCGTGGATGACACTGCACTTGACCATGCGGCGCAGTTAATTACCCAGCCCTTACCAACCGGTGCGGCATTGTTTGCGGCGGTCGATGATGTGTTAGCCTTGCAATATTTGATCGATATCTGGCAAATTCGGCCCGATCTGAATGTCATCAGCAGCGATAAAGCGGCGAGTTGGCTGGCCGAGGGTCGTCCGGTCTTCGCCACCTGGCAGTCCGCGCCAACCTTACGCGCCGAATTACCCGGCACCCTGGCCGTATCCATGCAAAGCGCTGGCCCGGATTGGATCGCCTTCCAAACTGGCGGCCCTAGCCATGAACAGCAGCCGACGGTTGTGATTGACCGCGCCATCATGCCGGGCATTGTCTTACATGGCTACACTATTGCGCCGTCACCGATCCCCGCGCCGGTGCTGGAGCAGACCAGTGCAGCGCTGGATGTGACGCTCTTCTGGCAAATTCAGTTGGCTGATTGGCCAGCGGGGTTATCGATCAGCGTTCGCCCCACTTTACAGGGAGCCATGATTCCTGCTTCTGGCGGCGGGGTGATCCAACAGGACACAGCGCGCCCAGCCCACGGCCTCTTAACCCTCGACCACTGGCCGGCGGATCACTTTGTGGCTGACGCTTATCAGTTGCCGTTGCTCGCGCCGTTACCGGCGGGCGCCGATGGCGTGGCTGTGATCTTATATCGGAATAAGGCGAACGGGTTTGAGAACGTGGCCGAACTCAATTTGCCAATGGTGCCCTAAAGGCTTGTCTAAAGTGAAAGCAGTTTAAAACCGAGTGTTCTGAAGCTTCCTGGAAGCGGACAGGAGCTTTCAAGTCAACGAGACTATCGGTGTCCGCTTCCAGGAAGCTGGCTCGACGAAAACCACTGGGCTCTCGCTGATTTTACTTTATACTGAGTTCAGAATGAAACCCGGATTTTTCGTCAACGATCTTCCTGGAAAGGGTCAGGCCATTCAGGGGTATCGAATCGATCGGTGACCCCTTCCAGGAAGAGTAGAAACGCCGGTTTTCAACTTGATTTTACTTTAGCATGAAATAAGAAATGACAGGTAGTGGCGACTTTAGTCGTTGGTTGTGCGACCAACGACTAAAGTCGTCACTACGGACCGCTCAATTATGCCTTGCCAGGATGCGAGAATGTAGACAAGACTTGCACAAAAAAGCGCTACCGGAAATCGATTCCGGTAGCGCTTTGAACTGCTGAATGACGATAAATCTAGCGTTATTGCCCTTGCGTCGTTTTTTGGGTGGCGGCTTTGGCGGCCCGCGTCTCGGCTTGGGACCAGCCTTCACCTTCGCGCACCACGGCCACGGTAAAGTTAGAGTTCACTTCGGGGATCAAGCGCATCTGTACGGGATAGATGCCCAGATCACGAATGGGGTGCTCTAATTGAATGCGGCGGCGGTCAATGTTAAAACCAACCAATTCAGACAATTTCTCGGCAATGTCGGCGCTGGTCACAGAGCCATACAAGCGATCGTTATCGCCAGCGTTGGCGGTGAAGATCAGCCGTTTGCCATTGATCATCTGGGCTTGGGCATCGGCATTGGCACGCTCTTGGGCGCGCCGTCGGATGCCAGCCTGTTTAATCTCTTCGGCCTGTTTCAAGGCCCCTTTGGTAGCCAAAAGCGCCATGCCACGCGGCATCAAATAATTGCGCGCATAGCCACCAGCCACGTTATAAACGTTGCCAGCCGTACCCAAACCAGTTACATCCTGAATTAATAATACTTTGATGCGACTCATAAAATTTTCTCCGTTTTCAAGCGCACCGCTTGCTCCATATGCTAGGGCAGAGCCAACAATGCGTAGTTTGTAACAAAGCCATCGCCATAACGATGAGCCTGTTACGTAAATAAAACCATATGCGTTCAACGCACAAGCTTACATTTTAGCGAAGCTAGCAGAATTCTTCAAATTTACCTGCAACCAATTGCACAATAAAGTTAGATTGAGTTATATTGCCATGAAAAGATAGACTCTAAAATTAGTTGTAAACATTGTCTCACGGCGGCTTTATACGCGAAGAGATTGAAAATTTAACGCTTGTGTTACCTAATTTATAGACAGACCGCATAAAAGTTATCTACATGAATGGGAAAGTGCATAGCGCTGACCCCAAACATTGGACGAAATTGAATGAGTGAGCCCTCAATGATGAGGGCTCACTCATTCTTTACTTTCAATAGGTTTTAACCCCTCTGGCTAATACGGAAAGCTATCGTTCAAAGCAAATAGCCAAACGCATAGCCCACAAACTAAATCGCTCGTTGACCTATAATAGCCAAGTTTTATCACATTTCAGGCCTAATCAACGCAGGCTTATACACATCAATCACCAATTTACTGTCTGTGCGAAGGATTTGAGGTCTACTTAACGATTAATAAGATAATAGACCCGTCAAACATAAAATAATTGCTATATCATACGTTGCAATTATCGGCGCAGTAGGAGAACGCAATGCAGTCCGGCCTTCTGGATTTGAATACGATTACAAATTTGCTGGAATTAAATGATCCAACAGAAGCAAACAGTTTTTTTGCGGAACTAGTTAGAGAATTTTTTATTCAGGCGGCTCGTTTGATCACCATTATCAAACAAGCGATTCAGCTGAACGATAGGCTCAATCTTATTTATCATTTGCACAATTTGAAAGGCGCTAGCTTAAATATGGGCGCGATTGCGCTGGCCGAAGTCTGTGAGACCATCGAAGTCTCTATACAAAATAATCATTTATCGGAAATGAGCAGTTGGCCAGCGAAACTTGAACTCATTTATCAGGAAACATCTCAAGCGATGGAACAGATCAAAAACCTATGCTGAATAATATTTTGTGAAAGCCATTGCCAATTGACCAACAAATCATTATTATTGAGAATCATTATTTACTGAATTCACCCAGAATCATTATTCACTGACGGACATCGTACACGATTGTTTGTTCGCCAATCGTTGCTCGTCGCTTAGCGTAAGACAAAATTTCACGCAATCATTTTGACCCCTCTTTATAGGTGATAAATATGCTATTAGTTATTGACGACGAAGAATTGATCCGCGAATCGATTCAGGATATTTTAGAAATGACCGGTATCCAAACTCTCTGCGCCGCGGATGGTCGAGCCGGACTTGAATTGTTCAAATCACAACGCCCTGATATTCAGGCTATTCTGCTTGATCTGGCCATGCCTGTGATGAGCGGGCCGGAGACCTTAAGCAAAATCCGGGAATTAGATCCTGATATTAATGTCATCTTATCTTCTGGTTATACAGAAAAAGAGACCCGCTCCCGCATCATGAGCGACCGTAGTGTGATCTTCTTGCAGAAACCTTATTCAATCGATATATTAATTGATAAGGTGAACAAGGCCATGAAACCCTAAAATTTCTCCTGCACAGCACTATTAAGTTTGATCAATTAAGATCGAGACCATAACGCCGCTATCAACATTCTTGCGTTGGGATTACGCCGTTTCTACGAAACGGGCCGCATCAACGCCGGTTCGCTGGATGCAGTTGTCGAAGCCCACCCGCTAAAGCGGGTGGGAGTAGTCGCTCAGTCTGTTTGTGTGAGGTTGGTCTTTCGCGCGCTCCCATGCTATACTCGGATTTTGGATGATCCCCTCGATCTATAAGCGTTGATGCGCCATTAATGTTAGACACATCTCGGTGTAGCATTGGCTCAAACGAAGGGATACAAGCAAATTATTTGCCAAAAACCGGCGCTGATTATAGATCTTCGGCGGATAAGTGAAATGGTGGGATTGAGGCTTTGTGGAAGTTAGCGCGCAGGAGCAGGCAAGTGCCAGCAATCAGATCACAATTATTGCACCGCCATTCCCTTTATGGTCGTCGTCAAGTCTTGCGTGCCCACCAGACGAACAGAGCGCGACGCTACACAGCCAAAATCCGTTAGCGCGCCCCCAAGTGCAGCGTCATCCGCAGGCACCCCTGTTGGCCTTGATGGTTTTGTTTATCTTGACTGTGGGTTGTTCCGCCTCCGACGTGCTCACGCGGCCGACGGCAACCCCCGAGCCACCCCGAGCGCTTGCGCCTACCTTTACATCAACGCCGGCAACTGTTGTATCGATTGTCATTGTCACACCACCCCACGATGGCACACCAGGCGTGATTATTATTCCGCCGGGCATGGATCCCAGCAAGGTGATTCCTGCATCACCTACCGAAACGCCTGTGCCACCAACGCCTTTGCCTGGAGAAACGCCCAGTGCTCCCGGTCAACAACCGGCTTCACCGCTGATCCTGGTGCCCACGGCAACACCGTTGCCAACATTCACACCGACGCCAACGCTGACCCCCACGCCTTTTATTGCCGTCGATAGTGGCGTAGCCAGCCTGCGCGGCGGCCCCGGTGTTCAATATCCATTAATCGCGCAACTTGGCCCGAATCTTCCAGTCGCGTTGACAGGGCGGACACCCGACGGCGCCTGGTATCAAATTTGCTGTGTAAATGGCGCCAGTGTCTGGGTCGCAGCGAACCATGTGCAGGTCTATAATGATCCCAATAGCGTCGTCCTTGTGATAGCAGATGCATCACCACCAGCGCCAACCCCTACGATTCCGCCCACGCCCACCGGCACAGCCACACCTACCCCGACTGCCACCCGTTTTCCATTTGAACGGGCTAGAGGGCCAGAATTTTACCCCACCAACAATCCCTTTCTGGTGATCTGGGCCAAATTCTATGTCGGTGCGCCTGGCGGGCCAGAGGATCAGGAAGTAGCGGCGGGCGGTTATTTTTTAAAAGTGAAGTTTGAAGGCGCCGACCGCCAGAATACCACACAAGAGAGTCCGAGTGCCGACCAATTCTCGTTTAGTGCCTCACCGGGCGCGAGCAATCGCGTGCGCTATAATTATAAATATGAGTATACACCGCCGTTGCCGACGCCACCGCCCGCACCGGCAGCAACCCCAGACCCAGTCCAAGCGCGCCTAACACTGTTGGGGGCGGGGACTTGGACAGTCTATGTAGTGGACGGTGCGGGCCATCAACTATCAGATTCCATCACATTTACAACCTCGCCCGGCAACCCCAATCGCGAGATCTACATCGCGTGGATACGAACGCGTTAACGCTGGTTTTTGAATGACTTCTGGTGCCTCTGCAAACTGGGCTTTTTGCCCGCTAGATTGGCCCTATTGGCCTTTCGCTTTTATCCATGCTATACTCAGGCTTTGACGAGCCATCTCCCAGATAGGATTTATTTAGGTTCACCGTCCATGATTAATCGCAGACTTAGCTCTATAAGTTTGCAAGGTGCCAACGTGCGCGCTAGACGTTCAACAAGCTTGACCATTTTCGGGCGATCAGCGAAATCGTAAATTGAGGGCTTTGTGGCAGTTCGTGTTCAGGGGCAAACTGATTTAAACGACCAAATGGCAATTAGCTCAGCGCCAGACCCACATCAGGCAAGAGCCTTGCTAGCCGATAACCCAATAATGACTAGCGTTCCAGCACCCACAACGCTTCTTTGGCAGCGCCGCCACTTTTTAGGATTGGCGTTCACTGTCCTGATCCTCGTTACATTGGGCTGTTCTGCCTCTGATCTATTAGCACGCCCAACCGATACGCCTGTGCCCACACGGCCACCCGCCCCCACCTTCACGCCGACGCCCGATACCATTCTGCCTTTGGTTGTCGTGACGCCACCCCACGACGGCACACCTGGGGTGATCATTGTGCCATCTGGCATAGACCCCAACCAAGTGATTGCTTTACCAACCACCGCCACGCCCACGCCCACGCCAACCGCAACGCTTGACGCATTGGCTAGCCCCATCCCGCCAACCTTGACGGTCACACCGATCCCAACTGACACACCATTGCCAACTTTTACACCGCCGCCCAGTTTGACGCCCACCCCCTTTGTGGCAATTGCCAGTGGCGCGATCGATTTGCGCACTGGTCCCGGTGTACAATATTCATTGGTCTACCAACTTGGCCCTAATATTCCCATTCCTTTGGTCGGACGCAACCAAGAGGGAACCTGGTGGCAGCTTTGTTGCGTTAGTGGTGCATTGGTATGGGTGGCGGCGACGCATGTGCAGGTGCATAATAATCCAGAGGGCGTACCTGTGGTGCCGGCTAATCCACCGCCACCGGCGACGCCCACGATCCCGCCGACGCCCACCGGCACGGCGACACCAACACCAACGGCAACGCTCTATCCATTTGAGCGGGTCGCCGTGCCACAGAATTGTTTTACCAACCAAGAATTTTTGACGATCCGCGCAAAAATCTATGTTGGACCGCCTGGCGGCATAGAAGAGACAGAGAAACCATTGGCTGGTTATTTTTTGAAGGTAAAGTATGAAGGGTTTGACCGGGTGAATACGGCTGGTGAAAAGTCAAGCGTTAGTCAGTTTGCTTTTAGTGCAGCCCCGGGCGCCGGTTGTCGTGTAAAATATAATTATAAGTATGAATACATGGCACCGGATCCAAAGAAAGAGGATCCAACCAGCCAAATCAGCCGAACAGATGCGATTGATAAAGGCACATGGAGTGTCTATGTTGTTGACGGAGCCGGCAACCAACTATCAGCTGTATCGACATTTACTACGCTCGATACAGATAAAGTGTACAAACGCGATATGTACTTTGTTTGGATAAGATTACGCTAATGAAACGATTATCATGGCAACACCTCATCTGCAAACGCTCTTCTCCGTGGCGAGGAGAAATTCTCAGTAGCAGTTTCTTGCTGCTGCTGACGTTAACCCTAACCGCCTGCGGTGGCGGATCCGATACCGCCGACGCGCCGGCGCCCATTCGCACCCCCCGGCCCACCTTTACCCCAACCGGCCAACCCGGGGCGGCCAGCCAATCGGGCGCAACGACGCCGATCACGGATACGGGCACGCTATCTACGGCGCAGACGTCGGCAGTGACAACCGAGGCAACCATTGCGGCGACAGCCCCCGTTACGGCGGAATTAGCCAACACAACCACCACGCCAGTGGCAACGCCAAGTGGACCGAAAGTGCCGGTCAAAGCCATTGTGAACACGCCGCTGGTTAATATGCGCAGCGGGCCAGGCACAGAATTTCCGATGGTATATGTTGTAGATCGCGGTTACGAAATGGACATTATCGGCAAAAATGCCAAAGGCGACTGGTGGCAGGTTTGCTGTGTCGAAGAAAAATCGGGCTGGATCGATATGGAGTTGGCCGACACTGATGGCCCCGTAGATTCGGTGCCTGTCGTCCAAGCTGGCGCGGCTGGCAACGAAGCGGTCACGGCTGCGGTTACAACCACAAGTACGCCACCCGCCGAAGCAACAACAACGACAGCACCTGCGCAGGCAACACCAGATGCAGCGACCTCTACCCCAGCGGTGGCAGCGACCACTGCGTCAACGTCTACCGCTGGTTTTGACTTTGACCTGATTGTACAAGAACAATTCCCCGAAACAAAATTGGTGCGCATTTTCCTCTATGTCTACGACCGTGACAATACAGCGCTCGAAGGTTATAACCTAAAAGTGAGCAAAGATGGGGCCGAAGTGCCGGTCACAACCACATCTGCGGGCCAATCTGGCTTTACCTGGCCGGTCGCGGATGTGCGGCAACGCTTTCAAAATTTGAAAATTGAATTTCCGAGCATAGCCGCGGTTGGCACGTGGATGATTCAGTTAAGCAAAGATGGCACACCGGTCGGACCGCCTGCGACCTTCACGCTCAAAGCTAATGAGCCCAGTCAAGAACTTTATGTACGCTACGAGCGGCACTAAAGCAAGCCCAGCACAAGCAGCAAAGAAGCCACAGAAAGCGCTATTTCTGTTCTCACTGCTGATTGTGATGGGGCTGCTGATCCGCCTGTTACGCCTGCGCTGGCAACCACTCTGGTGGGACGAAGGCTACAGCGTTTATTTCGCCACCGAACCACTGGGGCGCATGCTCTGGCTGACGGCACACGACATTCATCCTCCTCTGTATTATGCGCTATTACACGGTTGGTTGCTCCTCTTCCAGAGTGCGCAGCCAACCGTGTTACGACTCTTCTCGGTGTTTGTGGGTGGCATTGCGCTCCCGCTCTTTGCCTGGCTGGCCCATACACTCTTTCCAGAACGCCGCCGTCTGCCCTGGCTGGCAACACTCTTGCTCGCGATCAATCCGATGCAACTCTTCTATAGCCAGGAAGTGCGCATGTACGAATTGGCGCTGGTCTTGAGCATCATCAGCACCATCTTTTTTTGGAAAATTATTCAGCGCTATGCCCCCCAAGGAATCGGGCCTGAATCCGCCGTTGTGCGCCCCAATAGCAACCGAGGCTGGTCAGGCTGGCGTGTGTTTAGTCACCCACTACTCGGCTACATCATTACGGCCAGTTTGGCACTGTATACGCTGTATTATCTGGCGCTCTTACTCCTGGCCCACTTTGTCTGGGCTGGTTGGCACTTTCGCCGCCAAGTTCGGCGCGTCATCCCCCTGCTCTGGGCGGGTGTTGCGATTGCCCTGCTTTACTTGCCGTGGGTGCTTTATGCGGCGCCCAAGCTCATTCTCTATGTGCATAGCAAAGTGCGTTCGGACAACGATACGCCGCTCACAATTTTAACCTATCTGACGCGCCATCTGATTGTCTTTACCACTGGCTACATTACACCGGGAAATGCGCAACTTCGGCTTGTTAGTATGGTCGCCCTGCTCACGATAATTCCCCTTATTTTTGCTACACAAAAAATATTCGGTGCAAATAGCGAACCGCTATCCGCCATCCTCACCTTCCTCGCCCTTCCTACAGCGGCAGGTTATCTGCTTAATCTACAATTCCCCTTCTTTCCCGAGGGCGGCGAGCGCTTATTGCTCTTTGTTTTGCCGTACTTTCTACTGCTGATTGCGGCGGCCATCGACAGCCGTTGGCAGACCTGGCCGATTGGCAAAGTCGCCCTGGCTGGTTTATTGGTCAGCGCGCTGATTGGCGACTGGACGTTCTATACCATACCGCGTTATACGGCGGACGACTATCGGCCTTTGATCCGCCAGGTCGTGCAAGAAGGGACGGATAATGATACGGTGCTGGCGATCTTTCCCTGGCAAATTGGCTACTGGCGCGCCTATGCGCCCACCGTTGGTCTGAGGCTGAGCCACGGTCCCTATCCTGAACTCATTGCCGAAGGCGCGCTCGAATGGGGTGTAACCGTGCAGCAGGCAATTGATGCCGCGCTGATGCGTGGTACACTCTGGTTTCCTGCGCCGCTCTCGTTTGGCAGCACGTTGCCGCCCCAGATCGATCAATATGTGGCGCAACGTGCCACCAATCTGGCAAACGTCTGGTACAACACGACCACCCGGCTCTATGGTTGGCGTAGTTTACCGACAGCCCCACGCCAACCGCATGCGGACGATTTCGGCCCAGTCCAATTGCTTGGTGCAGGTGTGACCCCGCAACAAGTCGCCAGCGCCAACCAGTCATTGGCCTTAACTTTGGCCTGGCGGATCGTCGAGCAAGCGCAACCATATGGGGTTACAGTGCGTCTGCAAGATGCCCAAGGCCACACGTGGGCCAACCGCGATTATGCGCCGGTGGGCAGCCTAAGCCCGCTGACGGACACCACCCAGCCCGTTGATAGGCTTGGCTTCGTGACGCCGGTTGGGGTGCCACCGGGCGTCTATACGTTGGTGGTAGGTATCGTAGACAGCACAGATCAGCTTTTGGCGCGCGCCCATGTAAACGAGGTTGCCGGAGCCCAAGATTCGGTGCATTTTGCGCCGATCTCGACCATCACCATTACCCAGCCAGGGCAAGCGTTGCCAGTATTTCGGCTGCCGCTCCAAACTACTTTGGCGCAACCCCTTACCCAGAATGGCCTGACTCTCCTTGGTTATGCCGGCTACGCAACTGGTGACGAACTGCTAGCCGGTGAGGCGCTGGATGTCAAGCTTTTTTTACAAAATCAGCGGCCAAACCCACCTAATCGCCAACTGTATATCAGTTTACTGGATCGCAAGGGGAATGGCGTAGCGGGTTGGTCTGGTTGGCCATTGCCTGATTATCCAACGTCGGCCTGGCCCGCCGGTGCGCTAGGACAAGTGCCAGTTTCATTTGATCTGCCGCCCAACCTAGCCACTGGACAATATCAACTGATCGCAGGTTTTTTGGATCCAGCCACGAATACCAAAAGTCCAGTAGCCACTTTGGACCAGGTGCAGATACGCCAACGCGTAGCCATTTTCACCAAGCCAGCCATGGAGCACACACTGGCCGCGCCGGTGCAATTTGGTACGCATGTGCGGCTGCTCGGTTATGATTTGGTGAAAAATGACCAGCAACTTGCCCTCCGTCTGCATTGGCAAGTGATACAGACCCTCACCCCATCACATCATATCTTCGTCCATCTAGATACGCCGGACGATCAGACCCTCGCCCAAGCAGATAGCCTGCCAAACACCCAGGAAGGCGCAGCACCTTCGGGCAGTTGGCGACCAGGCGAGTATTTGACCACGCTCCATGCCATCCATCTACCAGCGATAACACCACCGGAAACCGTGTTACACGTCGGGCTTTATATCCCAGCCACCGGTCAACGTTTGCCGGCCAGTATCAATGGCACAGCAGTGGGTGATAGCGCAAGCATTTCACGCCAGCCCTAAATTAGCCTAGCCTGCGGCGTCTGCAACTTTTCGTAAGCCACAACGTAGTATAGAATTGTAATTATGTTGTCGCGTTGCAGTCACCAGTGGTGAATCGCTTAGCAGCAGTCGCTTAACAGCGAAGGAGATTTCAAATGACGCAGGATATGAATAACCAGAACCGAACTTCGAGCACCGGAGACACCTCAGCGCAGAGTAGCGCGAGCAATGAAAAAATGGGCCAGAATCTAGTCGAAGAGTTGAATCGGCTGGGCAGCAAATTTGCTGAAGTTGTGCAGGTGGCGTGGGAAAGCGAAGAGCGCAAAAGACTGGAACAGGACGTAAAGCGCGGGCTTTCTTCGCTGGCCACCAATTTGGAAGAAGGCTTGAAGAAAGTCGGCGAAAACCCCCAGACCAAAGAGTTTTTGAATATGGCGGAAGATGCGGCGACCACCGTGGCGGATCGGGTGCAAAAGAGCAAGGTTGCGCAAGAGTTAGGCGACAATTTGCTCAATGGCTTGCGCTCATTGACCGAGCAGATTGACAAGCTCGCGAGTGAGATGCAGAGCAAGCCGAAGACCGCAACGCCATCATCGACGCCGAGCGATCAGGCCAAATCTGAACAAGCGCAGGATATTCCGATCGACCGCGCATAAAAATTCAGCACGAATAAATTCGGCTGCTGCCAGGAGGAAGTGCCTGCAGGTACTAGATGCCGCGTCACGAAGACACTTATTTCTATCAGCAGTCAAATTCATTCGTGCTTACGATTAAAATCCTCCTTAGCAACCCAGTACCCTATTTACCGGTCAGCGCTAACAAACCGTCGGCTAGTGTGCCGCGCCAGCAAAGATAATCGTGACCACCGCTAAACTCAAGATAGTCGACATCATAATCTTTGGCCTGTAAGATGTCACGAAAATGGCGAGCCGCCGCCAAAGGCGTAGGACGGTTGCTGTAACGAATATCCTCAAGTGACCCATCTCTAGATAAAACCGAAACAGCATTGCCGCACGCCAATGCTTGCTGCAAGAGCACAAACCTAGGACTAAGCAACGGTGCGTCGATTGTCACAACTTTTCCTTTGACTAAGCTACATTGCCATTAAGTTTGATCTTCAGGCTTAGAATCACTTGGGACGCAGCGACCTTTTCAGACGATTTCTGAAATACAGCTCATCCAGGCAACCAATCCAGATCGAGAATTTGCTCAAGCGTGTAAAGACAAGTGGCGGGGAAGATTGCAACTGGTAAACCTGTTTCTTCGCTCGCACCCTTACAGGCGCGTGGATAGACATAGGCGATATAAGTGGGTAATTCACGGCGTAAGCTCGGACTATCCATTAGCACAATCTCAATCCGATTGCGTTGTGTACGGATCGTGTTACGCCAACTCTTAGGCTGAGCATGCCCGTGGATGTTAGGCTGATATCCCCACTTTAGAAGATGCATCAAAAGGACAAGGAGTCGATTGGTTAATTCTCGACGGTCACGTCGCCCCATTGCCTCTATCTCCTCGATTAAATTGGGCAGGTCCAATTCTTCGAATTCTTCAGCCTGCAACAGTGCAGCCTGTTGTTGTGTCCATCGGTAGAAATCCGTATCATAGAGGGTTTGAGGCATGGCGTATCCTCTTGTGGAGAATCATCCGTATACAACGCATGTTATTTAGGTTGCGCCTAATTAGGCGCAACCTGAATCGATCAGAAAAACAGCTTAGCCACAGCCAACGCACCCTGTTTCCAGGGCACGCGGTGCGAAACCCCCGATTGGCCGGCGAATTCGTGGACATGGTCAAGATACCACTGATAGTTGCGGATCAGCGCCTGTTTATTTGAATACTGCGGCTGATAGCCGAGCACGCGCTCGGCTTTTTCGATCGACACAAATGAATCTTCGGTGACCGTTTCATACACCCATTTATAGAGTGGCGAGAGATGTAACTTTTCTAAGAAGCGCAAGGTCCAAATCGCCGGCGCGGCGGGAATGGGGACAATCCGCTTGCCAAAACCAGCATAATCCAACACGGCTTGGTAATCTTCTTTGAGCGTCGTAAACTCTTTGGCGCCAATGTTAAAAACATCGTTGACTTTGGCGCAATCGCCCGTGGCAGCCAAGTAGATCGCGGCGCATAAATCTTCTACATCCAATAATTGATAACGGTTGTTGCCACTGCCGAGCACAGGGAATTTTTTGCCGTCCTTGGCCCAGTCATAAAAGAGCGCAAAGACACCCAGGCGCTCTGGCCCCACAAAAGATTTAGGCCGAATGATCGGGATACACATCCCTTTGTCGCGATAGTCCTGACAAATTTCTTCCGCTTTCACCTTGGCTTCCCCATAGGGACCAACCCCAATCAATTTGTCGGTTTCGTAGAGCGGATGGTGATCAGGAATGCCATAAACGGCGGTGGAAGAAATGTGAACGACCCGTTCCACTTTTTGTTCATAGGCAGCCTGCAAGACCGTGCGAATGCCATCAATATCGGTTGAGTAGATGTCGGCGGCGCTATACAAGGGGAGCGCCGCCGCCGTGTGGATCACAATATCCACGCCTTGCACGGCGCGGGCTAGATCGGCGGCGTTACGAATGTCGCCCTTGAGCACGGTCACTTGATTGCGCTCTGGGTAGGTAAAATCGGCCAGATCAAGCGATACAACTTTATGGCCGCGCGCCAATAAATAACGGGTTAGATTAATCCCGAGAAAACCAGCACCGCCCGTAATTAAATATGTTTTGGTTTGGGTCACGGCGCCGATCTCACTGGCGGGTCGGGCGGCTACATTCGTTTCTACAGTCATGCGAGCTTCTCCAAATTATCATTGAGCGGCGTGCCATTGAGCCTACCGTGTATATAACAAAATCATGCGTAAGCGGGCTACAATTGATCGGCGCGCCAACGTTCTAATAGCGTAAGGGTCGAATCAAAGGCGAGTTCAGCCGGCAATTGATCGGCCGCAAACCAGCCCGCTTCACAGACATCATCATCACAGACAAATTCAATTCGTTGCACATCCGCAGGCTGTGCGTGATAGGCGAGCACAATACCTTGGCTGCGCCCAGGTGTAACGACCATGGGAAAAACATCGAGTAATTGTACGATGCGAATGTCCAGGCTCAGTTCCTCATGCAATTCGCGCTGCAACGCAACCTCGGGCATCTCGCCAGCATCCATATAACCACCAGGCAGCGCCCATTGGCCTTTGGCTGGGGCAACGGCGCGGCGCGCCAACAGGGCTTTATCACCATGCGTCACTAAAGCAATTACGGCTACTTTGGGATCGGTAAAGTGTACAAAATTACAACTTGGGCAGACCAAACGTTGTTGGTGATAAATGGTGCGCTCAGTTAATGGTGTCGCGCATACGGGACAATATTTATATTTGACTTGTTGCATGCGTCCTCATTCGTAAAAGCCATCTGGTACGGGCCTGAAAACCAGACAGCCACGCAAAATCAAAATTTAAGTCAATCAACGCTTATTATACCTTGCCTCTTGCCAAGCAAAAAACTTGAAGGCACATAGGGCAACCAACGCCGCGATCGGGGTTATGCACTGGATCAGGTTATCGCCTGGATAGATGTTTAAGATTTGTGATTTGCTAAGGACAAATCTATAATAAGCCAGGGAGTACTGAATAACATACCCCAAGTACTCGGAATTGATTGCAACTTTTGGAAACAAGCCCGAGTATCATCGAATGCCGCTGAAATCTTTGCCAATCTAGCAAAGTGTGCAAATATGACCTGACCACAGAAATTAGCAGATTTTGTCTACGAGCGCCGGATGTGTGAAAACTATCACAGATTCCGACCCCGCGCTTCAGATTGCTGAAATAGTTGCGTTAAATCATGCGCAGAAACTATCCATAGAAGTTCTAATTCTCAAGGTAAACAGCTGTATACGTTCCAGGAGGAAATCGATTGAACCTGCATGAATATCAATCCAAGCGTATTTTCGCCAAATACGGGATCCCAATTCCGCAAGGCGAAGTAGCGACCACCCCCACCGAGGCGCGCGACATCGCGGTCCGCTTGGGTGGCAAAGTGGTGGTCAAGAGTCAGGTGCTGGTCGGCGGGCGGGGCAAAGCCGGTGGCATCAAGGTCGCCAACAATGGTGACGAGGCGGAAGCGTTGGCCGACAAGATTCTCGGCATGAACATCAAAGGCTTAACCGTCAAAAAAGTGCTGATTGATGAAGCAGCTGACATTCGTAAAGAAATCTATCTGGGTGCGGTGCTTGACCGGGCGCGCCGGCGCGTGGTTTTGATGGCCAGCAGCGAAGGCGGCGTCGAAATCGAACAGGTGGCGGCGGAAACCCCAGAGAAGATCATCACGATGCCTGTACACCCGTTCCTGGGTCTGCGCGACTTTCAGGCGCGCCAGTTGGCGGACGGCATTGGGCTGCCGAAAGATCAGATCAACGATTTTATTAAGATTGCGCGCAACCTCTACCAAGTTTATATGGACAGCGATGCCAGCCTGGCCGAGATCAACCCACTGGTGATCACGGGTGCAAACAAGCTAATCGCCCTAGACGGGAAGATTGTACTGGACGATAGCGCGCTCTTTCGCCATCCAGAATTGGCGGAGATGCGCGATCCAGACGAAGAGGATGCATCCGAACGCGAAGCGCGTCGGCATGGCCTAAGCTACATTCACTTGGACGGCGAGATTGGCTGCATGGTCAATGGCGCGGGTCTGGCGATGGCGACCATGGATATCGTCAAATTCTATGGCGGTGATCCGGCGAACTTCCTCGATGTAGGTGGCGGCGCCCAGGCGGATAAAGTGGCGGCAGCGTTACGGATTATTCTATCCGATAGCCGGGTTAAGGCTGTGCTCATCAACATCTTTGGTGGCATCACGCGTTGTGATCAGGTAGCGATTGGCGTTTTAGAGGCCATTAACACACTTACCGTCAAAGTGCCCTTTGTCGTGCGCCTGGTCGGCACGAATGAGGAAGAAGGGCGGCGCATTCTGGCCGAGGCCAACTTAATTACCGCAACCAGCCTGGCGGATGCCGCGCAGAAAGCCGTAGCTGCGGCGCAAGCGGCGACTGGATCGGTCGCGCAGCCAAACAATGAAACTGCGACTGGTGCGGCCGCGCAGCCAAACAATGAAACTGCGACTGGTGCGGCCTCGCAGCCAAACAATGAAACTGCGACTGGTGCGGCCTCGCAGTCAAACAAAGAAGGAGATGCCGCATGAGCATTTTAGTGAATAAGGATACACGGCTCGTTGTGCAAGGCATCACTGGTCGTGAAGGGGCGTTTCATACCCAACAGATGATCGAGTATGGCACGAAAGTCGTGGCAGGTGTCACACCGGGCAAGGGTGGTGAATGGGCGATTGGCAATGTGCCAGTTTTTGATACAGTGCAAGAAGCCGTCACCGCCACCGGCGCCAACACCAGTATTATCTACGTGCCCGCGCGTTTTGCCCCAGAGGCGATTATCGAAGCCGCCGATGCGGGGATTGCGTTGATTGTCTGTATTACGGAAAATATTCCGGCCCTAGACATGGTCATGGTGCGCGCCTATATCGACACGTTAAATACGCGCCTGATTGGCCCGAACTGCCCTGGTCTGATTACACCGGGCGAGGCCAAAGTCGGCATTATGTCTGGCCACATTCACACCCCCGGCAGTGTTGGCCTGGTCAGCCGTTCGGGTACACTCACCTATGAAGTTGTCTATGCCTTGACCGCACGCGGGATTGGGCAGAGCACCGCGATTGGCATCGGCGGCGACCCGATCATCGGCACCAAATTCCTGGACGTGTTGCAGATGTTCGAGAATGATCCTGCGACTGAACAGGTTGTTTTGATTGGCGAAATTGGTGGGACAGACGAGCAGGTGGCGGCCGAGTATATCGAAAAGCACATGACCAAACCGGTGACAGCCTTTATTGCCGGGCAGACAGCGCCGCCAGGCCGCCGTATGGGCCACGCCGGAGCAATTATTTCGGGTGGCGAAGGCACAGCCGCCGAAAAGATGGCCGTGTTGGCGAAGGCTGGTGCGCGCGTCGCTCGTCACCCCGATGAGATTGCAGCGATTGTTGCCGAGAACGTTAGCAAGTAGCAAGTAACAGGTAGTAGGTAGTAGGTAGTAGTTCCTGTCTACCTGCTACCTGTTTCACATATGATTTTGCGACAACCAGCCGTCGCGCAAAGCCACTAATACGGCTTCGGTGCGGCTAGCCACTTCCATTTTGGCAAAGATGTTGCTTAGATGCGTTTGGACGGTGCGCTCGGAGATGACAAGACGCCGAGCAATCTCTTTATTGCTGTGCCCTTGCATCAGAAGCTTCATCACATCTAGTTCGCGCTTAGTTAGACCTTCGTCATCTTCTTCGATTGGGATCTGTTGCGTATTGCGTTTTTTGGTGATAAAACGCTTGAGCCGCCGTTGCACATCCGCTGTCAAGATCGGATTACGCGCATAAGCGGAGTGAATCGCCTGCACTAATTCGCTGGCGGCTGAAGCTTTAATCACATAACTACAAGCCCCTGCGCGCAGCATTTCGGCAATCGTCAAATCTTCATCAATGGCCGTCAAGCCAATCACATGAACTTCGGGCAGCAATTCCTTTAGCTTTTTAGTTGCTTCGATGCCCGACATGCCGTTCATTTGTACGTCCATTAATACGACGTCTGGTTGCGCGCCTTTAACAATCTGGTGCAGCAACGCCTCCCCACTGTTTGCATCGCCGATCACAAAAATGCTGTCTTCTTGCTGTAAAACGGCGCGCAAGCCTTGGCGCATCATTTCATGATCGTCAGCCAACATCACACGAATCATTGACATAGCCCACCTATGTTATGGTTGTGCGCTGTGCGAAGATAGCTTAGCTAGGTCGAGCTAATTGATATCTCTGTCACAGCCACAAATTTCTCCTAAAAAATGGTGCCTTTCTCATCTCTAATATTGTACGATCTTTGGCTTAGTTACAATAGTACCAATGGCCTATTTAGCCTTACCATTTAATCAAATTAAACTCTGAAACCGTGTAACCTTACGCTCTCCCCATCACCTTGATCCTTC